>JBOGTX010000221.1:0-9649 GCA_050695695.1 Chloroflexota bacterium | reverse complement strand
ACCTCCAGCAGATCTTCGGGCGATCCGTCGACCTATGTACTCCCGACTCCCTGAAGGCGAGAATCCGCGAGCAAATACTGCGGGAAGCGGTCAATGCCAGCTAAGAGTTGGAAAGTCCGCCTGGACGATCTGCTCGATGCGATCGGGCGAATCACCGCCCCGGACCGCTTCTTGCCGAACGGTAGAGCGAGGGGTCGCCCGGAGCGGTACCAGACGTTTGGTGACCGGCCCCCACTTTTGACCCGTGTGACGTGGCGGGCGGAGACACGGAACGACAGGGAGTATGGCAAAGAGGATCCGATGCTCGCGTCGTGCCTTCCTCGCGACCGGAGCGGAGCTTGGCATGGCGCTTGCGCTGGTGGCCTGCGCGACGGTTCCCCCTCCGTCCACCACGCCAACCTTCGTGGTGCCGCATCTCCCTACCGCCGCTCCAGCCAGTGCCTTCAATGACTGGGGCTGGCCGGTTCCCTACACCCAGGTATCGCCGAGATCCATCGACTGGCTCCAGGGCCAGCACTGGTGGCCGCTGGGCATCGGCTACCAGCTGCTCTGGTCGGGTCAGGACGCGATCAACACGGTCATGCGAGACCATCGTCTGCTCGAACAGCGGGGACTGGACGTCACCTACGTCCCGTTTCTCAGCGGGGTCTCCCTCGACCAGGGCCTCGCGGCGAACCGGATCCAGGTCGGCTCGGTCGGAGACGTGTCGTTCGCGGCCCTGATCGAGCGCAGCGCCCCCATCGTGGCCATCGCGGTCCTTTCCCCCAACCAGCGCAACGGGACGATCGTTCCGCTCAACTCGCCGCTTCAACGCTTCGCCGACTTCCGGCGATCCGGCCTTTCCATCGGGGTGCTCGTCGGCTCCAGCTCGGCCGGGTACCTGACCGCCGCGGCGAGGGTCAACGGGCTTGCGGTGAACCGGGACTTCTTCTTCCAGCCCATGGACAACGCCCAACAGTCTACCCTTCCCGCGACCGTCGCGGGGGTGGCGCCCCGCGAGCCGGTGGTGGATTTGATCCTGGCGAGCCGCCGCACCGGCCGCATGATCGATGTGGTCTACCCCTATCATTTCGTGTGTGGCTTCGTGATCGTGCGGCGGGAGCTGATCGAGAATGCCCCCGACGTCGTGCAAGCTCTGGCCGACAGCGTCCAGGAAGCGATTCTCCTCGTCCGGTACAATCCGAGTGGGGCGGTGAGTACGCTGTCGCGCGATCCCATTACCCAGACCTTTCCGTCATCGCTCCTGCTCCAGCAGACGAACGCGTCGACCACTCTCTACAAGCCGACCTTCGCCTACCCGTTCGTCAATTTCTGGGCGGCGAGCGGCGCCTACCTGACCGGCGTGCTGGCTGCCAGCGGCCAGGTGACTCGGGCGATCGATCTTCGAGCCTGGCAGGGACTCCTCGTGCCGCAGTTTCTTCAAGCTACCTACGCGCGCCTGGGCTGGCGTGTCCCCGAGCGACCGCCCTGGATCCCCGGCGACTGGGCCGGCCGGGTCGGCCGGCCACCCTACCCACCCTACGCGACGGTCGAGACGCTCAAGAGTCCCCAGCCCTGGCCGGAGCCGGGCGACCTGATCCGCCCGTGGCAATTCGCGGGAACGACGTACTATCCCTGAGGGTCGGACCGGTCCGCGGTGGTGGCCCTTCGCTCCAGGTCCGCCCGCACCAGGGTGATCTCGCCATAGGTAAACCCCTCGCCCAGTTGCTCCAGGATCGGCTTCAAATACTGCGCGCCCACTCGGGCGATGACCGCCTCGATCGCCCGGCGCTTGTCCGCGGGGACCAGGCGATCGAGATCGATCGATTCTCCGGCTTCGATCGCCTCGCCAAAGTGCCCTTCGACGGTTCGGGGAGTCAGGCCACGGGAAGCCGCGATCTCTTCGAGGCTCCGTCCGTCGTTGAAGAGCTCCAGCGTCCGGAGGACGGTCGTGCTCGGTCCGCCATCGCCGGAGCGACGGGCCCGCGGAGGAGCGGGAGGTGGCGCCGCCTCGGGCCGAGCGCCGGTCTCCGCGGCGTAGGCGCCGATCGATGCCAGGAACGCTTCGCCGTAATCGCGGGCCTTTCTTTCACCAACGCCCTGGATCCGCAGCAACCCCGCCCGGTCGGCTGGCAATTCGCTCGCCATCTGCCGCAAAGCGGCGTCGTGAAAGATGACGTACGGCGGCACCGCGCGCTCGTCGGCAAGCCGCTTGCGCAGCGCACGAAGCTGCTCGAAGAGATCCGCGCGGGGCGGGGCCGCCGCCGTCTCAGTCGTGGCGGCGACCAGCCGCGGCGCGGCAAGCATCACCGGCTCGCGGCGGAAGAGCGCGGCGCGTCCCAGCTCGGTGAGCTTGATCGCGTTGAATTCCTCCTCGGCCTGGCGAACGTATCCCTTCCGAATCAGCTCACGGATCAAGTGGCGCCATTCCGCCTCGGAGCGATCGCGGCCGATGCCATAGGTCGAGAGCTTGTCGTGACCCAGCCGCAGGAGGCGCTCGTTGCGCGATCCGCGCAGCACCGCGGTCAGGTGGGCGACCCCGAATCGCTCGCCGGTTCGCACGGCGCACGATAGCAGCATTTGCGTCGGGACGGTGTAGTCCCCCTCGGTCGAGGGCGATCGGCAGACGTCGCAACACGGCTCGTCCTGTCGACCGAAGGGCTCATCGAAGTAGGCGAGGAGCGCCCGCCGGCGGCAGGTCGCCCCGGCCGCCCAGTCGTCCATCTGGCGCAACTGTCGGAGCGCGACCTGGCGCTCGATCGCGCTGGGCTTCTCGTCGATGAAGTGTCGGTGCTTGACCGCGTCGCCCGGGCCGTAGAAGAGGATGCAGTCGCTAGGCTCGCCGTCGCGCCCGGCCCGGCCGCTTTCCTGATAGTAGCCTTCCAGGTTCTTCGGCAGGTCGTAGTGGATCACGAAGCGAACGTCCGGTTTATCGATGCCCATGCCGAAGGCGATTGTCGCGACGATGATCTGGACGTCGTCCTTGATGAAACGATCTTGCCGGCGTTGCCGGTCCTCGCTCTCGAGACCGGCGTGGTAGGCGACCGCACTGAAGCCGTCGGCGGTCAGCCGCGCCGCGACCTGCTCGGTCCGCGCGCGCGACTGGCAGTAGATGATTCCGGACGATCGGCCGCGCTCGCGGAGATAGCGCGCGAGCTGGTCGTACGCTCCCTGCTTGGGGCGCACATCGTAAAACAGGTTCGGGCGATTGAAGCTACCCCGAAAGCTCGCCGCCTGCTGGAGTCCGAGCTGCGATCGGATGTCGGACTGAACCCGGGTCGTCGCCGTCGCGGTGAAGGCGCCGAGCGTCGTTCCCGGGAAGATGCCGCGCAGCCGCGCTAACTCGCGATACTCGGGACGAAAGTCGTGCCCCCACTCCGAGATACAGTGCGCCTCGTCGATGGCGACGAAGGCGAGCTTCGTGGCTCCCAGCAGGTGGAGAAAGCCTGGCATCATCAAGCGCTCGGGGGCGACGTAGAGGAGCTTCACCTCGCCGCGGGCGACCGACGCCTGACGACGGCCAATCTCGGCCGCGTCGAGCGAGCTATTGATGAAGGTCGCCGCCACGCCCAGCGCCTCCAAGCCATCGACCTGGTCCTTCATCAAGGCGATGAGCGGGGAGACCACCACGGTCATGCCATCGCGGAGAAGCGCGGGCAATTGATAGCAGAGGGACTTGCCACCACCGGTTGGCATGAGGACGAAGACATCGCGCCCCGCCAGCACCGAGCGCACGATGTCTTCCTGCAAGGGCCGAAAGGAAGTGTACCCGAACGTCGCCTTCAAGCAGGCGAGGATGTTGGGAGCGGGTGACGGATCCGCCGTTCGGGCGTCGGCAACGACGCGATGATTGCTGTGAGCGGCCACGGTTTGCTCGGTCTCCCTCCAGGGTGGTCGCGCCGCTGGCCGGCGTGGTAACCTAGGGCGATTCCGCCAGCGATCACCGCCGCATGATAAACCATGACGGCAACCAATGCGTAGCACGAGGAGGATCCGTGGAACGCGCGGTTACTTTTTTCAGTGGCGGCTGCCGGCTGGCAGCCGATTTGTACCTGCCGGATGGCCTCGCGCCCGGGGAGCGGCGCCCTGGCGTGGTCCTGTGCTGCGGCTACACCGGCGTCAAGAATCTCTACCTTGACGACATGGCGCGTCGAATCTCCGGGGCCGGCTACCTGGCTCTGACCTTCGACTACAAGGGTTGGGGACAAAGCGAAGGGCCATCGCTCCGGCTCGCGCCGTACAGTCGGGTCGAAGATTCCCAGGCCGCCCTCACCTTCCTATCGCTCCAACCCGAAGTCGATCCCGACCGTCTGGGGCTGTACGGCATCAGCTATGGGGGCTCGACCGCCGCGTTCACCGCCGCGATCGACAACCGGGCGCGGGCCGTGGTGAGCGTGACCGGCGTTGGCAATGGCGCGCGCTGGATGAGCCGGGTTCGCCATCCCTGGGAATACCGCGAGCTGGTCGAGCGCGCCGATCGCGACCGCGCCCAGCAGGTAATCACCGGTCGCTCCGAGCTGGCCGACCGTTCCAACGTCCTGATGCTCGATCCCCAATCGGTCGAGATCTCGGCGAAGGCGCGCGCCGGTCGCCCCGGTGCTTCGATGGAGGTCCCCCTTGAGATGGTCCACGAGACGATCAGCTTCAATCCGGAATGGGTGGTGGAACGGATCGCGCCTCGGGCGGCGCTGTTCATCACGTCCGACCGCGACGAGCTGGTCCTTCCCGAGGAGTCGATCGCGATGTACGAACACGCGGCCGAACCTCGGAAGCTCGTGATCCTGAAGGGATTCGGGCACTACGAGGTCTTTACCTCGCCCGCGCTCGACGCGGTGATGCGTGAGACCCTCGCCTGGTACCACGATCACCTTGGTTAGAGTCAGGTCACGGTGACGCGATTTAGAAATGCATCGGCGGCATGAAGAAGACGCGGTAGGTCAACAGGCTGAGCGAGAAGAGCAAGACGGCAACCGCGCGGATCTTGGCCTTCTTGCCACGACGACGGTCGGTCAAGATCAACAGCGACCCGAGGGGGCTGAACAGAAAATAGGCAAGCGCGACGACCGTGGTGGAAAAATACCAGGGTCGACGGGTCGGAGCCGGATCGGACTCGATCATCGGGACGGCCTCCATGAGCGCCTTGAGATTACCGCGCCCCGATCGACCGAACAAGAGCATTTTTCCTGCTCACGGTTTCAAAAGCTCCCCCCGTCCTCCGCCAAGGCCAGGGGCCAGCGGCGCGCTCTGCTGGCGACTCCATCGAGTACAATGAGCGCGGAGGGAAACGCTGATGGAGTATCGACAACTTGGTGGCTCGGGCACTCGCGTCTCGGCGGTCGGCCTTGGCGGCAATACCTTTGGGCGCTACTGCGACGAAGCGCAAACGGCGAGGGTCATTCATCGTGCGCTCGACCTTGGGATCAACCATATCGATACCGCGGACGTTTACTCGCGCGGAGTCTCGGAGCAGCACATCGGCAAGGCGATCGCTGGGCGGCGCTCCGAGGTGGTGCTCGCGACCAAAGTTGGGAATCAGATGGGCGACGGTCCAAATGACCGAGGGCTGTCCTATCGCCGGCTGGTGGCCTCGTGCGAATCGAGCCTGCGGCGTCTCGGGACCGACTACATCGATCTCTACTATCTTCACCGCCCGGATCCGACGACGCGGCTCGACGAGTCGGTGCGCGCCCTTGACGATCTGGTTCGACAGGGGAAAGTTCGCTACGTCGGCATCTCCAACTACCCAGCCTGGCAGGCGTGCGAAGCCCTCTGGGCGGCGGATCGCCGGGGCTACGCGCCACCGGTCGTCACCCAGAATCGCTACAACGTCCTCGACCGGGCGCTCGAATCCGAGCTATTGCCTTTCTGCCGCGCCCACGGCGTGGGCATCGTGCCCTACTCACCGCTGGGCGGCGGCATGCTCACCGGAAAGTATCGTCCGGGCGAGTCGGTCCCAGCCGGGGTTCGCGGCCACAACAACCCGGGCTTCCAGCAGCAGCTCACCGACCGGAACCTGGCCAGCGTCGGGCGCCTGGAGTCGTTTTCGCGAGATCACGGCCACACCGTTGGCGAGCTCGCGATCTCCTGGCTGCTCTCCCGGCCGGAAGTCTGCTCGGTCATCGCCGGGGCGACCCAGCCCGAACAGATCGACGCGAACGCGGCCGCGGCGAGCTGGGCGCTCCGCGCCGACGATCTGAAGGCGATCGACGAGCTCCTGGCGGGCTAGCGGGCTTACCCCTCGGCAAGGGTGGCGAACACCGGGGCGAGGGCCGGGTAGAGCTTGAGGTATGCCTGGCGATAGCGCGAGTCGTAGCGCGCGGCGCGATCCGGGTCCGGATAGTACGGCGTGGTCGCACGGTCGACCGCGCCGGCCGCGGTCGCGGCGTCGGGATAGACCCCGGCGCCGACCCCGGCGAGCAGCGCGGCGCCCAGCGCGACCGCCTCGGGAACCTCGACCCCGAGGATCGGGCGGTTCAGGACGTCGGCGCGGATTTGCAGCCAGAGCGTGGAACGGCTGCCGCCGCCGAAGACGCGAAGCGGCTCGGACGGTGGCCCGACAACGCTCTCGGTCACTTCCAGGGCGTTTCTGATCCCCAGGGCGATGCCCTCGAGCACCGCCCTCGCCAGGTGGCCACGCTCCTGGGTCGCCTTCAGGCCAACGAACGCGCCGGTGACGTTTTCGTCGCCGACCGGACTCCCGTTTCCGCCGAGGTAGGGGAAGTAGAGCAGGCCGTCGGCGCCAACCGGAGCCTGGCCGGCGGCGTCGAGGGCGACGGCGACCGGATCGTCCGCGTCGGCGAAAAGGCGCGAGGCGATCCAGGCGAGACCACCACCACTCATCGGCATGCCCGCCTGAACCACGAACTGGCCTGGCACGACGTGGGCGTAACAGCAAATTCGGGCGCGGCGGAAAAGGTCATCCCCGCGATACCCGGCGACCGGGAACACCAGGCTTTCCGCCGTCCCCACCGAATCCACGACCTGGCCGGGCCGGGCCGCCCCGACGGCGAGCGCGCCGCAGAGGTGATCGTGGCCGCCAATGCCGACTGGTGTGCCCGACGGAAGCCCGGTCGCCCGCGCGGCCTCGGCGGTGACGGTGCCGATCGTCGTTCCGGACGCCGCGATTCGGGGAAGCTGCTCGGCGCGGAGGCCGGCTAAATCGAGCATGTCCGGCGACCACCGCCGGGCGCGCTGCTCGTAGAACATCGTGCGCGAAGCCAGCGTTGGATCGGTGGCCGCGACGCCGGTGAGCTGCCAGCCGACGAAGTCAGCAACCGAAAGCCAGCGGTCCAACGAACGAATCACCTCGGGCCGGTGTTCGCGCAGCCAGAGAATCTTGTAGAGGGTATAGACGTGCCGATGGGCCATGCCAGTCAGCTCGAAAAGGTGGCGCGGGTCGTGATTGGCGAGAACCTGCTGTAACTGCGGCTCGGTTCGCGGATCGTACCAGGGAATGATCGGATCGAGCGGCCGCCCAGCCCGGTCGAGCGGAACCCCCGCCTCGGCCATGCTCGCGATTCCCGTCGCGAGGACCGGGCCCGGCGCGGCGGCCGTCACCTCCCACAAACAGGCCACGACCCCGTCCCAGAGCTGAGCCGGATCGATCTCGCGCTCGCCCGCCCCGACGTCCAGGTACGGAGTCGGTCGCGAGGCAACCGCGACGACCCGGCCGGTTCCCGGATCGAATCCCACGGCCTTGGTGTTCGTCGTTCCGACGTCGAGACCGACCAGCACGCTCATCTCACGAGTCCTTATCGCTCACCCGTCCGCGGCGCTCCGTCGTCAGTCATCATATCCTCACGCCTCTACTCACGCCACGTCAGCGTGTACAATTAGGGTCAGGACGGCGACATCGACCTTGTGAAGGTAGGGAGAGAGAGAGTGACCGAGCCAATCCGAATCGGCATTATCGGCTGTGGGCGGATCGTGCCCGCGCACCTGCGCGGGTATTCCACGTTACGACAGTTGGGTCACGACAACTTTCGGATTACCGCGCTCTATTCGCCCAAGCGACGGGATGCCGAGATGTTTCGCAAGCGCGGCGAAGGGCCACCGCCCCGGCCGCCAGTCAGCCAGACCCCGGGAGATCCGCTCAGCGCGCCGCACATGTACGTTAGCGACTTCCAGAGTGACGTCGAAGCGCGGGTCTTCGATAGCTTCGACGAGCTCCTGAACAGCGGAACGGTCGACGCGCTCGACATCCCGGCGTCGGTCTTCGCGCACCACGCCTATACTGTGAAGGCGGCCGAGGCCGGGAAGCACGTGCTGGTCCAGAAGCCTTTCTCGGTCAGCGTGGCGGCGGGACGCCAGATGGTCGACGCGGCGAAACGCTCCGGGATCACCCTCGGCGTCACCGAGAACGTGCGCTATGCCGAGGGATCGCGCATGGCGCGCTGGGCGATCGAGCGCGGCGACATCGGCGAGATCCAGATGGTTGCCTCCATCGGCCTGGGCACCGACGCCTGGTCGCCAGACAGAGTCGTGGCCGACACGCCGTGGCGGCACTCGCGGGTCCTGGCCGGTGGCGGCGCGACCCTGGACATCGGCGTCCACCTGTTTCACCGGGTGCGCTACCTCTGTGGCGAGGTGCGAAGCGTCGGCGCTCTGGTCCGGACGATCGAGCCGGAGCGCTATCGGCGCGACGACCGTGGCAACGTGCTCGAGACGATCCATCCCGACGCTGACGATGCCTTCATGGCGACGATCGAGCTGGCGAACGGCGCGATCGGCCAGGTCTCCTTCACCTGGGCCGGCCACGGCGAGCCCACGGGCCTGCCCGGCGGCATGGCCATCTATGGCTCGAAGGGCTGCCTCAAGGGTGGGCGCATCGACCGGGATGGCCAGGAGCCGATCGACGTCCGCGACCTGTTCGAGCGGGAGGCCACGGCCGACGAGCGCACGCGCTGGCTTCCGATCGCTTCTCCGGATGGCTTCGCCTTCGAGTTCTACGACTTCCTGCGATCGATCGAACGCGGCGGCCAGCCCGAGGCGAGTGGTGAGGAAGGCCTGCGCGACGTGGCGGCGGCGTTCAGCCTGGTCGAGTCGTCGGCGGCCGGACGACCGGTCCTGGTCGAGGACGTTCTGTCAGGCAAGGTTCGTGACGCGCAGAAGCCGATCGACGAGTACTACGGCCTCGGGTGAGGCAAAGGAGGACGCCATGACCGTCTCATCGCGCTGGACGTCGGCCGACCTGGACGCGTTCCCGGATGACGGCAAGCGCTACGAGATCGTGGACGGGGAGCTGTTCGTGTCGAAACAGCCGGATTGGCACCATCAATTGGCGTGCGCTCGGATTTTCGCGGTCCTCGACCATTGGTCGAGCGCCACCGAGTCAGGAACACCCAACGTCGCGCCAGGCGTCATCTTTGGTGAGTCTGATGACGTCGCGCCGGACGTGGTCTGGGTGAGCAATCGACGGCTCGCGACAATCCTCGATCCGGACGGCAAGCTGTACGGCGCGCCTGACCTCGTCGTCGAAGTATTATCGCCCGGCACGACCAAACAGCGGCGCGATCAAGAGGCAAAGCTGAAACTATACGCACGGCGCGGCGTTCTCGAGTACTGGATCGTCGACTGGCGGAAACGCCAGGTCGAGGTCTACCGTCGCGCGGAGCCGACGCTTGAGCTAATGGGAACGTTTCGCGAGGAGGACACGCTGACCTCGCCGCAC
>JBOGTX010000220.1:0-4700 GCA_050695695.1 Chloroflexota bacterium | reverse complement strand
CGGCCGGCGAGCACCCGAGCCCGGTCCAGGCGCTCCACCTCGGGACGCTCGAACGGCTCGGCCGCCTCGATCTCGTCGAGGGCGACCACGAGGTCGCGCCCGGCGTCAGCATGCTCCACGCGCCGGGCGAATCGGCCGGGCACTCGGTCGTTCGGGTGCACTCGGGCGGCGAGAGCTTCTACTTCCTGGGCGACCTCTTCCACCACACCTGCGAGGTCGAGCATCTCGACTGGATCTCGCCGGGCCGCGACCGTGATCTGGCCCGCGCCTCGCGGTCGCGGATTCTCGCCGAGGCCACCGCGGGCCGCTCCACCCTCGTCTTCTCCCACCGTCCTTTCCCCGGCTGGGGCCAGGTCGTTCGCACCGGGGCCGGCTACCGCTGGGAGTAGGTAGGAGTATCGGCTGATGACCAATGGGAACATTGGTCGATGCGCCGAGCGCGGCCTTGCCCGCACCATGAAACCGAGCACGGCGAGCCGGACGGGACCGCGCGGCGGGCGCGGCGCCCGACGGCCGCGAATCGTGATGCTCCGAAGGGCGGCGGAAAGAGCCATGATCGAGTGGTTCGCGGGCGAAGGCTGGAGTGAACAGGCGGCCGGTTGGGGCGAACCGGCAAAGCCAGGGGTCGAGGACGCCGGGCGGACCTTCTGGCTCCGCCGAGCCGCCGTGACCGTTCTGATGGCCATCACTTTTGGCTGGGCGATCCTGGCGGTCGGGGCGCTGGTCGGGCTGCTCGGGCTGGCGGTGGCGACGGCCAGGGGTGGGCGCTGGCTGGTCACGGAAAAGACCGAGGAGCCCCTGGTCCTGCGCGAGGCGCGCCAGATTGCCGAGCAGGCCCTCGGGAGGGTTTGAGCGCGGCCCGCGAATAGCAGAAACGTGAAGCATCCCGAATTCTCGGTGCGTCGGGAAAACCTCTCTCCCCGCCTCTTCTCTACCCCCTAACCCCCTTATCCAGGGGGAACCTTCGGCGCGGGGAGAGGAGCTTGGGATCGACGACTGGTGGAAAGAACCGACAGATCCCCTCAGCAGTGATGCCCGGATCGGGCACCCGTCGCCACCCGAAAGCTTCCCTCCCCGCGTCGAAGGTTCCCCCTGGAGAAGGGGGTCAGGGGGTAGAGAAGGGACCGAGGGAGAGGTTCCCTGCGCGCCACCGCCATCTTCAAAATTCGGGATGCCTCATGATCTCTTAATAAGGAGACTTTCGTGAAGCTGGGATTCTTTGCGACCGGGGTGTTGGAGAAGATCGACTTCGAGGAGTTCGCGCGCTGGGGCGCCGAGCAGGGCTTCGGGGCCATGGACGTCCCGCCGGACCGTCCGGGGACCCGCGCGATCTGCGATCGTCACGGGCTGCAGGTCAACTGCACCTCGGGCATCTACGGAGATCCGCTGAAGGCGGACGACCGCGAGCGCGAGACGCAGATCGGCCTGATCAAACAGGCGATCGATCTCGCCGCCGAGCAGCGGGTACCCTACCTGAGCACCGGCCACCGGCGCGATCCGAGTGTCTCGGCCGAGGATAACGTTCGGCTGTTCCGGCTTGCCTACGAGCCACTCGCCGCCTATGCCGAGCAAAAAGGCGTCCGGCTGGTCTTCGAGAACTGGCCGAACGGCGGCCGCATGTTCATGACCACGCCGGAGCTCTGGGATCGCGCCTTCAACGCGGTGCCGTCGAAGGCGCTGGGCCTGGTCTTCGACCCGTCGCACTTCGTCTGGCAGGGAATCGACTACCTGCGAGCGGCGCGCGACTTCGGCGCGCGGATCTACCACGCCCACGCCAAGGACACCGAATTGCTGGCCGAGGGGATGTATCGGTACGGCATCTACGGTCCGCAGTCCGAGTCGGCGCGCCGATCGGCCGGCTGGTGGCGCTATCGGCTGCCGGGCTTCGGCGAGGTGAACTGGGCGAAGTACCTCGACGTGCTGGCGCAGGTCGGCTTCGACGGGGTGCTTTCGGTCGAGCACGAAGACGCGGTCTGGGGCTTCACCACGGATGCCGCGCGCGCCAAGCGCGGGCTGATTTTGGCCCGGCAGATGTTGGCGCCATTGCTGGTGTAGCGGCAGGGCCGGCTGGCCCCGCTTATGCTGCTCGGTCCTCCCGGAGCGGCGGACGTCTGGACCACGAAACGCGCGAAACGACGCGAAAAAGGCACGAAAAGCTGACGGGGCAGCGCCCGCGCGTTTCGTGGCCTTTCGTGACCTTCGTGGTCCAGACGTTTGCGCGTCGCGATCGCCACACCGTGTGCCCTCGCACGGCCCCGCGAGGGCGTGCGGTATACTTGGGTAAGGGATTGCCCGGACGCGGCGCGTCTCGAAGTCGTCGACTCGGTGATCGGCGCGAATGCCACGTCACCAGAACCGACGCGTGGTTGAGGATGAGGGGGCGCGAATGAGCATGCGGACGCTCGAGATTCAGTATCCCGACGACGTTCTGGCGGGAATCGACGAGGAGAGGCTGCGTGTCCTGGCACGCGAAGCCTTCTTCGTGAAGCTGTACGAGCAGGGCCTCCTCTCTTCGGGGCGTGCCGCCCGATTGCTTGGCACGTCGCGCTCGGAGTTTCTCGACCTGCTCGGGCGCTACAGGGTGTCGTATTTCGACGCGAGCGGCGACCTTGCCGCCGAAGCGCGCCATGCCCGGTCTTGAACCGGTCGTCTCCAACACCACGCCGCTCATCACCCTGGCTGGGGTCGGGCTCATCAACGTGCTACCCGCGCTGTATGGGAAAGTCTGGATCCCGGACGTGGTCTACGAAGAGTATCGGGTCGGCCAGGGGCGCGACCCGGCACGACCCGATCTCGACCACTTGCCCTGGCTTTTGGTCCACCCGATTGCCCCCGATTCGGAGGTGACCGAGACGCTCGACGCGGGCGAAGCGGCGGCCATTGCCCTTGCTCGCGCGTGCCACGCCCGTCTGATATTGCTCGACGAGCAACGGGGGCGGCGCGAAGCCGCGCGTCTGGGGCTGCCGGTCGCGGGCTCCCTTGCCGTGCTAATCGCTGCCAAGGAGCAAGGGTTGATCTCGGCCGTCGCGCCGATTCTCGATCAGATCATGGCCCAGGGCCGCTGGGTTGGTGTCGATCTGCGAGCGCGCGTCCTCGGGCTGGCGGGAGAAGAAGTGCGGTGAGGCTCGGTAGAGACTGGGGCCCTGAGCTACCGTGAACATTGACGGTCGCTACTGTGCCTATCTTCTCGCTTGGTCTTGAGGTACCAGGGCCTGGGGCTGATTCGGCTGAGCAGCGGTGCGCTGTTGGTTCGCCACAGCCTGCCACCAGGGAGTGTTGTCGTATTCCAAGTACTTTCTGGTCAGTTCCTCAACCGGAGGAGTGCCAACCGGACTGCCGGTGATCCCACGAACAATCGCCTCGCCCAATACGATACGAAAAAACGGATAGAAGGCTGTGTTAACGGAATTCACAGCGGGGCGTGCCTGTCCGGCCGTCACGTAATAAAACCGGAATCGGCCGGGGTGCGTTTCTCGCGGTGGAACTGCGTCGTTGAGTGGGCGGAAATCATAGACCGTGAGCGTGTACGGGACCTCGGCAGATGACACAACGCCCGGCCCTAGATTGGTCAGAAAGCAAGAAATCTGTTGGGGCGGAAGAATGATCCCTTGATTACCCCTGCCCCAAAAGTTGGTCATCCAGTGCATCAGGTTGTCCCAGTCCAAATCTTGCGTCGTCGCGCCGACCTGTTCCGGGGAGAGCTGAGACAGCTGGAAAGCCGTGTGTGTCAGAACCTTCGCTTCTTCGTGCCGGAAAGTTCGGTACACCCAGACGAAGGACAAGATCGCGGTGACCAGTAAGCCAATCGTCCCCACCGCCTGTGTCACGGTCGCCCACATCGTCGCAACGGCGACAGTCGAGTCCACTTCGCACCTCCCCAGCCGCTCGGCGGAAGCCGACACTTCCCTCAGCCCGTCGGCAGGCCAGCAACCAGTATAATTCTTCACGTGCCGGAATTTAGATTAAAAGTTCGGTATCCAGACAAATCTACACGTTACCGCACTTCCTCAGGGCCCCGCTCACGCCTGGTTGGCTTCTGTCTGTCCACCTGCACTGAGCGTTGCGGCGTCGTGCTCGCCACCATTTGGTACCGGCCATCCCAATTCCGCGGCGCCAGGCCGAGCCGATCCCACGCCTACAGTTCCAGGCGTCGATATTGCTCGGCCCAGCGCGTTTGCGAAACCCGGGGGTAGCGCGCTCCGCACCTACCGCAGCAATTCCGCGATCCGTTTGGCCACGACCTCCATCTCGCCCGGGCGCAGGGTGGCCGGGTAGACGCCGATGCCCTGGCGGGCGGCGCTGACGGAGACGCGGGGGTCACCGTCCCGGAGCGCGGCAATCAGGCCATCGCGGTCGAGCCGGGCCGAGCCGGCGTCGAGCTTGACGAGGGCGTGGGGGACAGCTTCGCCGGCCTCGCCGGGCCAGAGGCTTTCGACGGTCACCCCGGGAAGGCCGGCGAGCGTGGCCTGAAGCAGGCGCACCTGGCGCTCCCAGTTGGAGCGGCGCGCCGGGTGGTCGAGGCTCAGGTACCACTCGACCGCGGCCAGGCAGCCGATGATATTCTCTTTGCCGATCTTCATCGGCCGCCCAATGCTATGGTTCGGGTAGCCGTTGCGCGCGACCGCGTCGATAATCGCCCGCTTGCCGACGACCAGGCCGGTCGCCTGGGGGCCATTCAGGTTCTTGCCACCGCTGAAGGC
>JBOGTX010000219.1:0-2563 GCA_050695695.1 Chloroflexota bacterium | reverse complement strand
GCGCGGACCAGGCGTGGTCCTGCTCATTCCGATCGCCGATCAGGCGGTCCGGATCGACTTGCGCTAGCAGTTTCTCCAGATTCCGCACCAAACCTGCATCACCAAAGACAACGCGCCAATCGCGATCGACTTTTTGATCTACTGGCAGGTGATCGATCCGGTCGCCAGCGTCCTTCACGTGGCGAACTTCGCCGGCGCCTCCCAGGGATTGGCGACGACGACGCTGCGCGCGGTGATCGGCGACATCATGCTCGACGACGTGCTGGCCCAGCGCGACCAGATTAACCAGGTGCTGCGCTCGAAGCTGGACGAGGTGACCGAGCGCTGGGGCGTCAAGATCACGACCGTCGAAATTCGGGAGATCGTTCCGCCAAAGGACGTTCAGGAGGCGATGAATCGGCAGATGACCGCCGAGCGCATTCGCCGCGCGACGGTCATCGAGGCCGAGGGCAAGCGACAGGCGCTGATTACCGTCGCCGAGGGCGACAAGCAGTCGGCGATTCTCCAGGCCGAGGGCTCGCGCCAGTCCACGATCTTGCGCGCCGAGGGCGATCGCCAGGCGGCGATCCTTCAGGCTGAGGGCTACTCGCTCGCTCTGGATAAGATTAACAGCATCGCTCGCCTGGTTGATAGTCAGACGTTGAGCCTGCAATACCTCGAGGGATTCAAGCAGATCGGCCAGTCGGATGCGACCAAGATCCTGATTCCGATGGAGTTGGTCGGCATGCTCCGTCCCTTCGGCGAGATGATCCAGCGCGCCTCGACCGGCGCCGCGCCGGTGGATGGGACACCGGTCGAGAATGGTAGCCTGGGAGCAAAAGTCGGCTCGTCGTAACGCGAAGCTGGCGGGGGCGGGCGCCGGTTAGAGCGTGGACTCGAACAACTCGATGGCGTTGCCGGACGGATCGTTCAACAGAATCTGCTTCCCGCCGACTCCGACGACAATGTCATTGCGAAAGTGCGCTCCGTCCTTTCTGAGCGCCTCGACCGTCGCGGCGAGGTCCTTCACCTCGATCTGGAAGCGATTCCAGCCGCCCGGCTCGGGGCGCTGCCCGTCCGGCATCGATTGCCCGCCGCCACCTCCGCCGCCGGGTGCGCTGAGTAACAGCGTCAAATCACCGCGATAAAGCATTGCGAAGGTGGGGGCCGGGTGCATCCGAATTTGAAACCCGAGGTGCCGGGTGTAGAAACCGATGGCCGCCTCGACGTCGTTCACGATGTATCGAACGCTGACCGCGCTCATGATCGTCCCTCCTCAGCTAGCCGCTCGCTCGCTCCGTGCCAACCGCCAACGGTACTTTCTCGATAGCATCGCCCGATCGGATCTCGCCCCCCACCAGCACCCGGACGTAGAAGCGGCTCCAACCGGGATGTAGCTTCTGGGACACGCGGGTGAAGTCGCCGTCCTGGAAGGCGCCGATGATGTTTTTGCACGGCGTCGTATGGCGAGTCACTTCGACGAGCACACTCGCACCCAGGCGGAAGCGATCGCCCGGTTCGACCGTCGTCAGGTCGATCCCCGCGGTCGTGACGTTCTCACCCAGCCAGCCCGGCTCGACCGGGTGCCCCTCGGCGCGCAGGCCTTCGATCTGCTCGATTGAGTAAAGGCAAAGGGCCCGGTCCGGCCCCCCGTGGCCACTCTTGTCGTTATGGTCATCGCCGACGAGCCCGAGCGGCGCCACCGTCGCGCTTTCGACCGCGCGCTTCGGTACGCCTCCTGACGACAGGTTAATCTGAAGAACGCGTCCACTCATCCCGGATTCCTACCTTGTGAAGATACTGCCGCGAACGAACTCGGCGTCGTCGGAGGCCAGAAATGCCAGCACACGGGCCACGCCACGCGGATCCGCCAGGTTCGCTTTCGCCAGGGCTTCCTCGGGGGATTGACCGCGGGCCCGCGCCGCGTCTTCGACGTTCTTCCGCTTCAGCGGCGTGTTCAGGCTGCCCGGGCAAACGTCGTTGACCCGAATGCCCGCCGGGGCGAGCTGGGGCTCCAGCACCATCGCCAGCCCGTGAACCGCGCCCTTGCTGGATCCGTAGGCGATCGACGAGCTTCCGCCGTGAACCCCCGCCCCCGACGCGATCAGGACGACCACGCCGCGCCCGGCTCGTCGCATCGCCGGAACCACTGCCTTACACATCCGGAAGCTACCGGCCAGGTTGACGTCGACCACGCGCTGGAACGTCTCCTCATCCAGGTCGTCGACCGACAGGTATGCGCCCTGGAGGATACCCGCGCAGTTGATCAAGGCGTCGATTCGTCCCCAGCGAGACTCCGCCGCCGTGGCCAGGGCCTGGCAATCCGCCAGCCGGGTCACGTCGGTGGGAACGGCCAGGGCCGGGCGATCCGGTCCGCCGAGCGACGATAGCTCGCGCAGGCCCGGCGCGGTCGCCAGATCGGCGAGCACCAGCTTCGCGCCTTCACTCGCGCACTCCTCGGCGGTCGCGCGACCAATGCCACTCGCCGCGCCGGTGACGATAACCACTTTGTCCGGTAGACGCATCGTTCCTCCTTCAATCGAACGAACGAAAAGAACCTCACCGCGAAGGCGCTCTTCGCGCC
>JBOGTX010000218.1:0-5108 GCA_050695695.1 Chloroflexota bacterium | reverse complement strand
GTCGACGACCGCTTCTTCCGGCTGCCGCCAACCCGGCCGATCGAGGCGTAGTAGTCGGAGCCGAAGCGCGCCTTCACCGCGGCACCGCCCTTCTTGCCGATCTCGGAGAAGTAGTCCGGCCCGCGCGAATCGCGCACCGCGCTCCCGCCCTTGCGCCCGATCTGCTCGTAGAACTCGGTGCCGTGGGCCTTGAGGACGGCCAGCCCGCCCTTCTTGCCGATGTCGTGGTAGTACTCGTTGCCGTACTTCTCGGCAACCTTCCGCCCTCCCAGGCGGCCAGCCTCGCGCACGGTCAGCTCGTGTTTTTCTTCAGCCATTGCCGATAGTCTCCCGTTCCATCTGTCGCCCTGAAGTCTCTCAGGGTCGCGGCCTTATTCTACTAATCGCTAGCTCTCTTGTCTATCATGGCCCGGTTGGCCCGTTCCGATGCTCTCGCCAACCGGCGATTGCTCCAAAATGCCGCGGCGAATCCGTTCGAGGGCAAGCCGCGATTCGTCCACCACCTCGTCACCAAGGTCGAGCTCGCCATAGCGCGCCCGGACGTAGCTTTCCGTCAAGCGATCCAGCGGTTCGGCCAGCGCCGGTGACGCGAAGGCCGGGTGCCGGGCATACTCGGCGGGAGTCTGGCCCGGCTGGCGTGGAAATCCAGCCCGGCGCCCGAACCGCAGGAATTCACGGTAGACTTCCCGCACCGTCCGCGGGCTGGTGGCGGCCGCGGCCACCGTCTCGGCGCCGGTCCGCCCTCCCGACGACGCGCGGCGGCGCGCGCGCCCCAGGAGACGCTCGAGCCAGCGAAGCGCCGCCGCCCGGAGATCCGCCCAACCGACCACGAAGTCCCGCAGCTCGGGCACGCCTTCGACGCGATCGAGATCCGACCACCAGGCGAGCGACCGATACAGGATCAGGCCGATCACGACGACGAGCGCGGCGCCACCCAGCAGGTGGACGAAGGTCGCGAGCTCGGGCGAAAGGCCGGCCAACTGCTGATTCGTCGTCTGGCGCGGGGCCAGATTTCCCACGTGTGGCGGCTGGGGTGGCTTCGCCGGCTTTCCGAGGAGCATGCGCACCAGCCAGACGATCGCTTCCAGGAGGAAGCCAACCGGAACGGCAATCGCCAGGATCGCGACTTCGAGAACGAAGTCGAGGGCGGCTCCGAGCGGTCGCAGCGCGGCATCGATCCGATCGAACGTCAGAAAGCCGCTCAGCGCGGACGCGATCAGCAAGAGAACGACCAGCACGACGGCGACGGACACCGCCCAGTGCGCGCCCAGCCCAAGCTCGACGTCCTGGTTGCGCCGCTGCTCGCGGTTGATCTCGTCGATCCGGGCGAGCGCCACCGCCAGCATTCCCGCGCCCAGGTAGACGACGACGAGCGCGCCGCCGACCGACGAGAGCGCTGACGACGCCGGGACGATCGCGATCGCCAACAACCCCGCCGCGAGTCCGACGAGCCCGACCACGAAAGTGCTCTGAACCGCTTCCGACAACGACGCCCGACTGCCAAGTCGAGCGCCCCTGAACCAGGCGAGCAATCCCATCACGATGACCAGATCGACGTACTGAAGGTCCGACCACACCCGCACCGGACGCTCCGCGACCTCGTCGAGCCAGCGAAGGTCCAGGATCGGCCGGCCCGAAAAGGCGAGCAGCCGCGCGGCAAGGATGACGAAGACCAATCCAGCCGCGATCGCGATCGCGCCGCGCAACCGGGGCGACGGGATTCGTCGGACGGCTCCGATCGTCGCGCGCCCGGCGAGAAGCAAAGCCAGAATCCACCAGCCGGCCAGCAACGAGGCGCGCGCCGGCGCGCCGATCCAGGTCTCGACGATCACGGTCCACAGCCAGATCCAGGCCCAGTCGGCGACGGCGAGCGCCACCGGCATCAGCCAGCCGTTCCCGCGTCGGATCAAGGACTCCAGGTTCATCACCTCCCGAGCGCTCTCACGGGCCAGCGTCGCCGGTCAGCGCGGTGAGATCACGCCAGATCTCGGCGCCCGGCACGAATCGAATCGCCACGCCATCGGCCTCCGTGAGGCCGGGTCGCTCGCCCACGACGACCATCACCGGCGAGTGTCCGCGTCGGCGCGACTGCCGGCCGGCTTCGAGGAGAGTATCGGTCAGCCGCGCGGTGATCACCACGACCGTCGAGCCAAAGGGGAGTCGTGTCGTCTGTTCGGCCATGAACTGTTCGATCGGCACTTTCGCGAAAGGCTGCATGCGGGCTAACGCTTCGAGAATCCGCGGGTACTGGGCCGGGTCGCCGGTCGGCGGCAGCGAGATCGGGGACTGCTGATCGCGGGGGTGGCCGTTCACGTAAAGGCCGACCGGCAACCGCTCCTGGCATGCCCAGCGGGCCAGCGAGGCCGCGGTCACCGCGATCATCTCGATCGCTACCTCGTCGAACGCCATCCACCACCAGGACGGTCCCGCGGTGTGGAGGTTCACGAAGAGCGCGATCTGGTGATCGG
This sequence comes from Chloroflexota bacterium, assembly GCA_050695695.1. Taxonomy (GTDB): domain Bacteria; phylum Chloroflexota; class UBA6077; order FW602-bin22; family CADDYW01; genus JAJPKB01. Next base: position 2,640 of record JBOGTX010000218.1, on the reverse strand, counting down.
TCGTCGCGTCGTAGACCTTCACCTGCAGGCGCTGCGATCGGGCCGACGCGCGCCAATGGACCTTGCGCATGCCATCTCGGGAGGTGTATTCGCGGACCCCCGCGACCCAGGCGGGATCCTCGAAAATCCAGCTCGGTCGCCGCACGTCGCCCAACGGTTGTCTCGGTGGCAATCCGAGCCGGGCGACCGGCAGCACCTTTGGATAGACCAGAAAGCGCTCGGATTGGCGTCGCTCCTCCTGGCGGCGGAAGAACCCGAAAAGGTCGCCCGACCGCACCAGGACCGGCCCGACGGTGTGCTCGCCGCGCTCGAGGCATGGAATCGTGAAATGGCGCCGAACCCTCTCGAAGGGACGCAACGCCACCACGTTCACGAGCCACGAGCGATCCGCCTTGAAAGACGGCCGCACTCGCCCGTGGCGGGGCGGCAGCCGCCGGGGAAGCTCGTCCTCGACCTCCAGCCACGCCAGGGGCAGCGCTTTCCGATTGATGATCTCGACGTCGAGGTCGATCGAGTCGCCGAAAAACACGCGGTCGCTCGTCAGCGTCCGGCGGTACTCCACTCCGACGAGGCAGTAACGTTCCCAGATCCGGGCGCACAACGCGATCGCGCCGACGGCGAGGGCGAGGAAGAAGAGGGCCGTCGCATGAAGGATCAATCCGACGATCGCCAGCACGGCGATCGCGACGACCCAGAGCTGGGTAAACACGTCGGGCTAGCGTCTCGCCGAATTCACTCGGTGACCTCGACCGGAACCGGGGCCCGGTCCAACACCTCGGCGACGACCGCATCCGCGGTTCGCCCTCTGGCCCGCTCCTCCGGCCGCAGAATCAAGCGATGACAAAGCACCGACGGGGCGACGCGCTTGACGTCGTCCGGCAGGACGTAGGGGCGACCGTCGAGCGCCGCGAGCGCCTGGGCGCTTCGCCACAGGGTCAGCGTCGCCCGGGGGCTCGCCCCCAGCGCGACCGACGCGACCACACGGGTCGCGCGCACCAGCGCCACCAGATAGCCGGCCACCGCGTCGCCGACTCGCACCCGCTGGCAAACGTCGATCGCCCGCGCGAGGTCGTCGCGATCGACCACCGCGTCGAGACTCTTCAGCGGGTCGCTCGCCTCGAATCGACGGGCGATAGCCAGCTCCTCGTCTTCCCGAGGGTAGCCGATCGAAACGCGCAGGGCGAATCGGTCGAGCTGGGCCTCGGGAAGCGGAAACGTCCCTTCCAGCTCGATCGGGTTCTGGGTCGCCATGACCACGAACGGGCGGGGCAACCTCCGGCTGTCGCCGTCGACCGTCACCTGGCGCTCGGCCATGGCTTCGAGCAACGCCGACTGGGTCCGTGGCGTCGCTCGATTGATCTCGTCGGCCAGCAGCAGGTTCGTGAAGACCGGACCGGCGCGGTACTCGAACTCCTGGGTCTTCTGATTGAAGATCGAAAGTCCGGTGACGTCGGACGGCAGGAGGTCGGGGGTGAACTGAATGCGCTGAAACGCGCAGTCGAGCGCCCGGGCGGCGGCGCGCGCGAGCATGGTCTTGCCGAGGCCGGGAACGTCCTCGAAGAGCACGTGGCCCTCGCCAAGCAGCGCGACCAGAACGAGGTCGATCACCTCGCGCTTTCCGACGATCACCTGTCCAATGCAGCCTCGCACCCGGTCGGCGACCCGCGCGACGTCCTGGACTTCGTCGAGCGATGCCAACCGGGAGTGATCGCGGCCAGCAATCGGGGACAGGGTGCCGTCAACATTCACTGGTTACCTCCCCGAACGTCAGTGAATGATAGACCGTCGGTTCCCGAGACGTCAAATGCGGTCAGGGCGCGCCGCCGGGCGCCCACTGAAACGCCTTCAGCGCGTTCCACTCGGCGGGGGTGGCCGTGCCCCATTGGAAGAAGCTCACGCCGACCGCCCCATCCTGGCGCGCCGCCGCCAGCGCGGCCGCGATCTCGGCCCCGCTCGGGCTATCCGGTCCGGTTCCGTCGCGGCCAAAGCTGTCGTAGGTCTGGCCGATCACGGCGACCGGGTACCGGGGATTGTCCGTCGCGGTGTGGATGTCCACCACGGCGTGGCGAATGAAGCCGGAGACGAACTCGTCGGTGAACGGGTGCCGCGATTCGTGCCAGTAGGCCATCGGGGCGAGTGCGTTGAACGACCGGCCGAGGATCGCGGCGACCGGGTGCTGCTGGCCGATCCAGGTTCCCGCCGGATAGATCACCCCGACGATCAAGCTTTCGGGACCAAGCTTGGCGCGAAGAATTTGGGAAAAAGCGGTCACGTCGGTCGCGTCCATGTTCTGCTCGATGTCCGGCGCGATTCCGTCCAGGTGGTCGCCGCTCGGCGTTCGGTAGCTCGCGATGGCGGTACACAGACTCACGTCCGACGGGAGGTCGTCGAGACTGGTGAGCACCCAGCCGATGACCTTAATGCCGTTGCGGTGCGCGATTGGCACCAGGCGGTCGATTCCCTGGCGGCCGTAGAATCCCCGGCCGGATGCCCCGGCCTCGAGGTAGATGTGGGTCAGCCCCAGGTCGCGCGCCGCTTCGATCACCGCGGTTGGATCGGCCATCTCGATCAGGGGCGCGGGCATCCACATCCCCTTGCCGGCGATCGGTTCCCAGATCGGGCGCCCGGCGACGGTCACGG
>JBOGTX010000217.1:0-2131 GCA_050695695.1 Chloroflexota bacterium | reverse complement strand
CCGCCCGGGCGATCGGCCTCGCCCAGCGCCTGGACCGTCGGCTGCCGGCGCCAAAGGCCGCCGACGAGATCAGTCGCCTGGTCGCGACGTTCAACGAGATGCTCGACCGTTTGGAGGCCGCGTTTGTCGCCCAGCAGCGATTCGTCGCCGACGCGTCTCACGAGCTACGAACGCCATTGACGACGATTCAAGGGAACGTCGACTTCTTGCGGCGCGAGCCCGCCATGGCAACGTCGGATCGCCTCGAGGCGCTGGGAGACGTGGCCGACGAGGCGGCGCGGATGGCCCGCCTGGTCAGTGGACTGCTGGCGTTGGCCCGGGCGGACGCCGGTCGGCACCTCGACCGAACCACGGTCGAGCTCCGGCCAATTATCGAGAGCTGCTTTCACCAGGCCCAGGCGCTGGCCCGACCGACCAACCTCAGCATCCAGCTCGTGGTCAACCGACTCGAGCCGGGCGCCCGCGTCCTCGCCGATCCGGATCGCCTGAGCGAGCTGTTGATGATTCTTCTCGAAAACGCGATGAAGTACAACCGTCCAAATGGCCTCGTCCGCCTGGTCGCGGCAACCGAAGGGCGATCGCATCGCGTCATCGTCTCGGACACCGGCCGGGGAATCGCTCCGGACCACCTTCCCCACATCTTCGAGCGCTTTTATCGCTCCCCCGACTCCCGGTCCGAGGACGGCACCGGCCTTGGCCTGGCAATTGCGCGTTGGATTTCCAATGAGCATAACGCCAGAATCGCCGTCGAGAGCGTCCCAGACGTTGGCAGCACGTTTACCGTGACCTTGCCGGCCTTGCAGCCCGCGCCGCTGATCGCGGTATCCTGAGAGGACTCTCAGCCTTCTCAGGCTCATCTCAGGTTAGCCTTAGGTTCATCTTAGGCGGCTGGCCTATTCTCCTAAGTAGTTGACCGTCACTCGCCGGGCCCGTGGATGATCGAGGCGGGTCGAGATCTGGGGTGGGAAGCTGCAATCGATGACCATCTTCACAACGCGCCGGATCTGGGGTGTTCTCTTCCTGGTCGCCATCGCGGTGGTTGGCGTTCTGGTCGCCTCCGCGGCGGCCGGAGCGCTCCGCCAGTCGGTGCTGCTGTCGCTGAAGAGCGGCATCTTGAATCCACGTTATCTTTTGATGCTGGTTCCCTTCGCCGCCTGGAGTTACGGGCTGCGCATCATCCGCTGGCACACCTTGATCCGGCGCCTGGTTCCGGGTTTGCCGCTGAAGGTCAGCGGCTACAGTCAGGTGGTGGGCTTCGCTTTCTCGGCAACGCCCGGCCGGATCGCCGAGCTCTATAAGCTGAAGCTGATCGAGCGATCGACGCATCTCCCGGTCGTGCAGTCGCTGCCGGCGGCAATCGTCGAACGGGTGACCGACATCGTCGCGTTCGCCCTGCTGATCCTGATCGGTGGGATCTTCAACTGGTCGGGCGCGTTCGGGGCGGCCGATCGCTGGATCGCCGTCGGGGTGGGCCTGGCGGCGCTGCTCGTCATCTATCAGGTTGGGCGCCGGGTCGGCTGGAAACAGCTGAGCCGACTCGGCATGCCTTTCTGGCGGGCGCACGGAGCGCGCTGGTCGCGGCGGGTGCCTGGTTTCGCGCGTCTCGCGTCGATGCTCGGTCAGCTTTGGAGCGGCGGCTCGAAGGTGGCGAATCCGTCGACCGTGGCACTGGCGCTCGGGTGCGTCGTGGTCGGTCGCCTTGGCGACGGGGTGATTCTCTGGCAAATCACCCGTGCCGTCGGCTACCCGGTGCCCTTCACCATGGCCCTGTTGATGATCGGGAGCGCCGGTCTGGTCGGGGGCATCACCTTCTCGCCGGGTGGGATCGGCGCGGCCGAGGCGACCCTGGTCGGGTTGATCGTCGCCCACGGCGCGCCGCTGGGCGCGGCCCTGGTGACGGCGTTCGGCGCCCGCGCGCTGATCTTCTGGCTGTGGGTCGTGATTGGGTTACTCGTTTTCGTCGTCAGTCATGGTAGTCAAATCGTTGGCTGGGTGAGGCCCGGGTCTTCCAGGAAGCTGCTCGCCCAACCCGAGGAGCGAATGTGAGGATTTGCCTCGTTTCGATTCATCCGCGCCTGCTGAGCGGCCAGATCAACTCTCTGGTCGGATTGGCGCGTGGCCTGCGCGAGCG
>JBOGTX010000216.1:0-3822 GCA_050695695.1 Chloroflexota bacterium | reverse complement strand
ACCGATACCTTCGCCTTCGCTACGTCGAGGGCGCCCCGTTGGCACAGGTGTGCGCTACGCTGGGAATCGGCGAGCGACAGGCGCGCCGTGAGCACCGGGCCGCGCTTCAGGAGCTTGCCGGTTTGCTGCTCGATCCGTCGTTCCAGTCGGCACGGCCGGTGCCCACCGGATCGCGCGCCGAAGCTCCGTCCGCGCCGCCCGAAGCCGACGCATCGGACGCCCCCCGGGCCGCGGATCGCGACGATGCCGGTCTGGATGCCGAGCTCGGCCAGATCGAGCCAACCCTCGAGCCGATCGAGCTTCCCTCGGCGTTCGACGACGCCCTCCGGCTGGCCGAGCGCCTCGTGGCGGCGCACGCGGTCGAGATCCAGCGGTTTCAGGGCGATGGCCGGTTCACCGTGCTCGCGACCCGAACGATCCTTCGTCAGGTTCTCCTGAATCTACTGAGCTATCTGATCGACCTGCCCGGCGCCCGGCAAGTCGAGATTACCTTGAGGGAGGTCGGCGCGACCGTCGAAGCCGATCTGGTCGCGCCAGGCGTGGAGATTCCCAGCGGCGTCGCATCTCCGGCGCTGGGCGCCGCCCGACGCCTCGCCGAGGGCGAGCAAGGCTCGCTGCGGGTCGAGCAGGTTGGCGACGGAGCGCGGGCGCGACTCTCGCTCCTTTCCAGCCAGGCAAGCATTATTCTGGTCGTCGACGACAATCCGGATCTGGTTCGTCTCTTTCGCCGCTACCTTCGTGGCGAGGGGTTTCGTCTCCTTCAGGCCCGAAACGCGATTCGCGCCCAGCAGGTCGCCCGGTCGCTTCGGCTCGACGCGATAATCCTCGACTTGATGATGCCGGTGCAAGATGGCTGGGACTTCCTGCGCGCGCTGCGGAGCGATCCGGCGACGGCCGACATCCCGATCGTTGCCTGTTCGGTGCTGCCGGAGCGCGAGCTCGCCCTCTCGCTTCAGGCGAGAGACTTTCTCGCGAAACCGGTCACGCCGGAGGCCCTGCTCACGGCGCTCGAGCCATACCGCCGGGTGCCCCTGCCCATCCGCGAGTGATCCGCTGGGGAAGCAGCGCGTCAAGGCTCGCCTTGAGGCACGCGGTGGCCTCTCCGACCGAGAGACCGTCGGGCCGGCTGATGCCGATCATGCTGGCCGTGACTCCTTCGTTTGAGCCCTTCGCCGAGATGACCACGACCGGGATGTCGTGCAGCGCTTCGTCGTGGTGGAGCGCCTGGAGAACCGTGTAGCCGTCAAGGCCGGGCATCAAGAGGTCGAGCAGGACGACGTCTGGTCGCTCGCGGCGCAGCAGGTCGAGACCGCTCGCGCCGTCTTCCGCCTCGGCGATCAGACAACCCCGCGACCGCGCGCGAAGCATCCGCGAGAGGAGCAATCGCATCTCCGGATCATCCTCGATCAGCGCCAGACGGCGGATCGGTTGCCGCAGTCGCCCGAGAGTCCGGGTGAGCTGGCTCTTGCTCACTGGCTTGACGAGGTAGTCGATGGCACCAAGGGTCTCGGCAATCGCCTGCCGGGTGCGCAGCGGGCAGAAGAGCGTGGGAATCGCCCGCAGCGATGGGTTAGCGTGCTGGTACTCCGACCACGCCTCCTGGTCGACGGTCGAGGTCACGATCAGCGCGCGCAGGTCGGCGGCCGCCTGGAGCTGGGCAACCTGCGAGAAGCTCTTGACCCGACGGACGCGGTAGCCATCCAGGTAGCGATCGAGGACGCGCGCGGTATCGCCCTCCGGGTCGAACACCGCGACTCCGGGCCGTTCCGTCCCGCCGAGCGCGGCCGGCGCGGGAACCCGCTCGAGCGGCACGACGGCGACGTTTCCGTGGAATGGCAGGCTGAAGGTGATGGTCGTGCCGGTCTCCGGCGCGCTGCGCGCCCAGATACTGCCGCCGTGCAGCTCGACGAAGCGCTTGCAGACGGCGAGGCCGAGGCCGCTCCCGAGGTGGCCCCCGGTCGGGGCGTGAAGCTGGCGAAACTCCTCGAACAGGCGGGGCAGGTCGGCGCTCGGAATCCCAACGCCGGTATCCGAGACGTCGATCACGACGCCTTCGTCGGCCTGGCGCGCGCTGATCGTGACCCCTCCCCGGTGGGTAAAGCGAACCGCGTTGTATAGCAGGTTGATCAGCACCTGACGGATACGGACCGGATCCGCTGGCACCCTCGGGATGTCTTGAGGAACGTCCACGTGCAGGTAGAGCTCGGCGTCGGCGTACAGGGCCTGGACAGTCGCGGCAGCTTCGCGGGCGACCCGCGCCAGGTCGATCCGCTCCTTGCGCAGCGCCATGCGCTGGGCATCGATCTGGCTGAGGTCGAGAATGTCGTCGACCAGGGTGGAAATGTGGGTGGCGTTTCGGCAGACCGCCGCGAGATCGTCGTGATAGCACTCCGGCAGTGGCTCATCGTAATACGAGGCACGCCGTGGCGATGCGATCATCTGGCTAAAGCCAATGACCAGGTTCACCGGCGTGCGCAGCTCGTGTCCGACCGTCGCGGCGAACTCGGCCTTCATGCGCCGCGCGGCCTCGGCGGCTTCTCGCGCCTCCGCCAGCTCGCGATTCAGCCGCTCCAAGCGTTCACACGCGTCGCCCAGGCTTTTGGAGAGCCGGGCAAGCTCTCCCTGACCTCGCCGCGCTTCCTCGGTCTTCGCCTGCGCCAGCGCGTAATTGCTCCACGCCCAGGTCGCCATGATGCTCAAGGGACGGTTCGAGAGCCAGGCCAGAACCAGGGTCGCCCAGACGAATCCGAGGGCGTGTAGGGCCACGTCTGGAGACACGACCGCCATTGGCGTATCGGCAAGCGTGAGAATGATCGCGCTGGCAACGGTCGCGGTGGCCAGGCCAGCCCGCCAACCAAGTGTTCCGCTCGCGGCCAGGACGATCAGGAAGAAGTAGCCGGCGAGGAGGCTTCGCGGGTAGAGAAAAAGCAAACCAGTGAGCGTCGCGGTGAGGCCGACGATCATGACCAGGGTCGCGACGATCGGCCCAAAGCGCAGCGCCCAGTAGGCGAGACCCGCCGCCAGCGCCAGCCCGATCAGGGTTGGCAACGGCTGCCAGGGCAGGTCGGACAGGGCCGCGCCGTTGATCGCGGCGACGACCAGCCCGACGCCCAGGATCCCCAGGATCTGCGTTCGCAGTGTCTCGACCTGGAATTCGGCGATCCCGGTTGGGTCCCGTTCCAACACGCCCATGCCGTCCCTCCAATGCCACGACGCGCAACACTCTGAACGTGCCCACCCCGAACTTTGTCGTGGTGTCGTCGCGAAGAACGACGTCACTCGCGCGGCGCTGGGGCCCGTTTGGACCACGAAGGGCACGAAAGCCCACGAAAGCCGCGAAAGCTGAGATCTTGCCCCCAAAGCTTTTCGCGGCTTTCGCGTCGTTTCGCGCCCTTCGTGGTCCAGGCACCTCTCCTCATCGCGGCGGTCAAGCATCCCGGTTGCCTACCACGATTCGAGGTATATTCAGTTCCGCACCGGGTTGAGCGCCTAGCTCTCCTTCTCCTCGTACTGGCGCTTGATCTCCGCCAGGACCGACGGGTCGGTCAGGGTGGTCGTGTCGCCCAGGACGCGGCCCTCGGCGACGTCGCGCAGGAGGCGGCGCATGATTTTCGCGCTGCGGGTCTTCGGCAGCTCGGCGGTGAAGAAGATCTTGTCCGGACGGGCGATCGGTCCGATGACCTTGGTCACCTGCGCCCGCAGGTCTTTCACCAGTTGATCCGAGGCGGAAAATCCGCTACGGGGCGTCACGAACGCCGCCAGCGCCTGCCCCTTGAGCTCGTCGCTGATCCCGATGACCGCCGCCTCGGCGACCGCGGGATG
>JBOGTX010000215.1:0-2192 GCA_050695695.1 Chloroflexota bacterium | reverse complement strand
CCCGACGGTCGCGAGAACCCACTCCGGACCGGCCGTCGGCGGCGCGGCGACCTCGATCGGCGTGCCAGTCGGCGTCGGAGGTCGGGGGGTGGGGCTCGGCGGTAGCGGCGTCTCGGTCAGGGTGGGCGTCTCGGTGGAAGTCGAGGTCTCCGTCGGGGTCGGCGTGCCAGTGGGCGAGGGCGCGATCGGGGACGAGGTGGCCCTTGCCAAAGCGCTAACGCCCGCGCTCGCGGGGGTCGATGCGGCGGTTGAGGGCGGGGACGCGGCGCAACCGGGAACCACCGAGAGCAGCAACGCGGCGAGGATCGAGACCAAGCGGAAGGTCGGCGTCTGGCCCGCGCTCATCACTTTCAAACTATAGCACGATCCGGGCGGCGTCTTGATGTCCGATGAGAACTCGCGGTCGTTTGTCGATGTCGGCGAGATACCAGATCTGTCATTCCGAGCGCGGCCAGCGAGGTATGACAATTTATCAGGCGGCACTTGGCGGAATGCTACGCCAGCTTCAGTGTGTCGAGGCTGTGTTGTCCGAAAAAGTACTCGAAAGGATCGAGCGTGTAGCCCTTGACCTCTGGCTTAACCAGGACCGCCGCGACGCTATCGTAGAGGAAAATGACCGGCGCCGCCGCGTCGAGAATCGCCGCGGCCTGACGGTACAGACTGCCCCGCTGCTTTGGATCGGTCTCGACGTCCGCCGCCCGGGTGAGGCGATCGAAGGTAGCGTCGTGCCAGCCAGTGTGACTCGCCGTCGAGCTGGATTGAAAGACCGTGCTGTACCAGTCCTGCGGATCGGGGTAGTCCTGGCACCAACCCAGGAGAAACAGCTGCGGCGTCGTCGCCTGGGTCTTGGTCAACGCCGCGAAAGCCCGGGGCTCGATCGGATCGAGCTGGACGTCTACTCCCAGGTTTTGGGCGAACATCGCCCGTGCCGTGGTGATGATCAGCTCGCTGGTCGCCACGTTCGCGTAGGTCGCCTTGATCGGCGGCAAGCCTTTTCCACCGGGGAAGCCGGCCTCCGCCAGCAGCTGCTTCGCCTTCGCGGGGTCGAACGTTTGCACCGGTATATCAGCATAATGGCCCGGGACGCCCGGTGGCACGAGCTGGCCAGTCGCGGCGCCCAGCCCTCGGAGCACCCGCGTGGCGAGCGTCTCGCGATCGAACGCGGCCGCGAAAGCCTGGCGCACCTTCGGGTTGTCGAATGGCGGGAGCGTGGAGTTCAGCCCCAGGTAGACCACACACGCGCCGGGGACGGCTCGGTACTCCTGGCTCAGGACCGGATCGCGGTCGATCGCCGGCTTGATCGCCGCGCTCACCCCGACGGGCTTCGGGCCGATGACGTCCAGTTGGCCGGCCTGGTAGCTCGCGAGGGCCACCGTGGCGTCCTTGATCATCGCGTATTCGACGGTCGCGATCGGCGGCTCGCCGCGCGCGTAACGCGGGTTGGTGGCGAAAACCAGCCGCGCGCCCGGGTCGTGGACCGTGAGACGATACGGGCCGTTTCCGACATAGCGCGCCAGGTCGCGCGTCCAATCCTGATTGTCCTCCACGGCGCCTCCCGCGGTGATCAGATCCTCGCGCGCCGGCAGGCCGCACCAGGTTGCCAGAATGCTCGGAAACCAGGGGGCCGATTGGCTGAGCTGGTACACGACCGTCAACGCGTCCGGCGCGGAGATACCCACGGCATCACGCAAGCGCTGGAGCTCGGCTTCGCTGGTCGTCTTAACGTTGGCGCGACTGTACGCCCTGGCACCGTGCAGTGCCCACAGGGTAAAGGCATAGCCGCTTGCGACGGTTGGATTTAACTGCCGCTTGACCCCGTACACGACGTCCTGGGCGGTGAGTGGCTTACCGTCGGACCAGACCAGCCCCGCTTTGAGCCGAACCGTGATCGTCTTGCCGTCGGCCGAAACGTCGGGCAGACCGGCGGCCTGATCGGGAACCAGTCGGGCCTGACGGTCGGTCTTGTAAAGGTTGCTGAAGACGCGCATGACGACCTCGATCTCGCCGGCGAAGGAGGCACGGGCCGGGTCGATCGTGTCGGGCTCGGCGCCCAGATTGAGGCGAAGCGCCGTCCCGGGCACCTGGCCGGTCGCGGCGGGAGCGACGGCCGCGACACCGAGGACGACCGCCGCGCTCGCCGGGGCTGGCGCGACGACCGTCGGAGCCAGCGGGCGACCGGGCGCGGTCAGGGC
>JBOGTX010000214.1:0-5909 GCA_050695695.1 Chloroflexota bacterium | reverse complement strand
TCCACGGATAGCCGTAGATGTTCTTGCTCGGGTTGCTCACCTTCCCGGACGCCTCTTCGAAGGTTTTCCAGTCCTTCGGCGGGCTGTCGTAGCCCGCCTGCTTGAGCTGGTCGGCGTCGTAGTACATCACCTCGATCGAGCGCTGGGTCGGGAAGCCAAGGCGCTCGCCCTTGAACTGCGGGTTCGCGTCGCTGTCGAGGAACGTCTTGAAGTAATCCTTGAGGTCGGCGTCGCTCAGGCCGTACTTCTTGCTGCTGATGAACGGATTCAAGTCGATGACGGCGCCCTGGGCGCGGTAAAACGCGGCCTGGTTCTGGTAGGCGACCGAGATCTCCGGCGGCTGCCCCGCCTGGATCGCGGCATTCACCTTGTTGTAGACGTCGTTGTAGGTTGCCCCGGCGATCTCCGGCCGCGCCTTGATCCCGAAGCCGTTCGACTTGTTGAACTCGTCGAGCATCGACGTCAGCAAGTCCTGGTCGGCCTGGGGACGGTTGTGCCAGTAGACGACCTCGACGTTCTTGCCGGCCAGATCGATCGAGTCGACCATGGCCGAGGTCGTCGGGGGGTTCGTGACGGCGACCATTGCCCCGGACGAAGCAGCCGGCGACGCCGCGGTGGCCGGTGCCACGGTTGCGGCGGCCGGCGACGCCGCGGCCGAGGTCGTCGGCGCGGCGGTCGCGGCAGGGGCCGGCACGCTCGTCGCCTGGGCGGCCGGCTGGGTCGTGGCGCTCGACGCCGGCGCGCCCCCCTGCTGACATGCCGCGAGCGCGCTGATCGCGACCAGACCGCCCAGCCCGATCAAGACCTGCCGCCGCGAGGCGGTGGAACGATGAAACATGGTGTTCTCTCCTCCAAGATTTTCCGTCGGATCCTGTTGTGACGAGGCGTCGATGTCTTCCGCTCCGATCCTATCCCTTGATCCCCGACGTGATCATCGCCTCGGCGAAGTGCTTCTGGGTCACGAAGTAGAACGCGAGCACCGGTAGGATCATCAGCGTGGCAAGCGCCATCATGAGCTGGGCCTTGGTGCCGCCCTCGCCAACCATGAACTGCTGGAGCCCCACCCCCAGCACGCGCATGTTGCTGTCACGCGTCACCAGCAGCGGCCACTTGAACTCGTCCCACGACCAGACGAGGGTGAACAACGCCAGGGTGATGACCGCGGGGTAGCTCAGCGGGAGCATGATCGACCAGAGGTACTGGACGTGTCCGGCCCCGTCGAGCTGGGCAGCGTCGAAAAGGTCGCGGGGAACCTGTTGAAAGAACTGGCGAAGCAGGAAGATGCCGAAGACGCTGACCAGGAACGGCACGACCAGTGCGGCGTAGGTGTTGTACCAGCCGAAGTCGAACATCAAAACCACTTTCGGAACCAGGACCAGGTCGCTCGGCACCATGATCGTCGCCAGCACGATGACGAACAGCACGTTCTTCCCGGGAATGCTCATCTGGGCGAAGGCATAGGCCGACAGCGACGAGGTGGCCAGCACGCCGGCCACCGTGATCGTCGCGACGATGGCGCTGTTCGCGAAGTAGCGCAGGAAGAGCCAGGTCCCCCAGTCCTTGTCCCAGCCGGCGTCCTGGATCGCCTGGACGTAGTTGTGCCACTGGAACGGCTCGGTCCCGAGCGGCGGCCAGGGCCACATAATATTGTCGATCAGGCTGCCGTAATCCTTCAACGAGGTCAGAACCATGTAGATGAACGGGCCGATCGAGACAACGGCTCCGACGATCAGGACCGCGTAGATCAGCCAGGCATAGCGCGGCGACGCACGGTGCGCGGCCACCCGGGTGAGTAGCGCGCCCCCCTCGCGCCGCGCCACCCTCGCCTCGGCCTGGCTAGCCATAGACCACCCGCCGCCCGACGAGGCGGTTCTGGACGATCGTCAGGACCAGAATGACGAAGAAGAGCAAGAACGACAGCGCCGCGCTGTAGCCGTACTGGTTGAGCTTGTAAAGCTGGTTGAAGATGAGGATGCTCGCGGTCGTCGTGGAGTCGAGCGGTCCGCCCTGGGTCATGATGTAAATGTGGTTGAATGCCTTGAACGAGCCGATCACCGTGAAAACCAGGAGAAAGTAGGTAATCGGCGAGAGCAGCGGGAGGGTGATGTGGCGGAAAAGCGCCCAGCTTCCGGCGCCGTCGACCCGGGCGGCCTCGTACAGATCCTTGGGGATATTCGCGAGTCCCGCCAGGAAGATCGTGACGTCGTAGCCGGTGAACACCCAGGTCGTGAAGATAATCAGCGAGATCAGCGCCAGGCTCGGTCCGCCGGCCCAGTCTGCCGTGGTGATCCCGAGGTCACCGGCCAGGAGCGCGAAGATTCCGTTCGGCTCGCCCAGCCAGCGCAGCGGCTGGAAGCCAATGGCCCGGAGCGCCGCGTTGATCGGCCCGGTATCCGGGCTGTACAGGTAGCTCCAGACCGCCGCCGAGGCCACCGTCGAGGTGATGTAGGGGAGGAAAAAGATGACCCGAAAGGCGTCTCGACCGCGAATCTTCTGGAAGAGCAGATACGACAGCAGGAGACCGAGCCCCAACTGGACCGGAATGGAGATTCCGGCATAGGTCGCGGTGACCAGCAATGAGTGCCAGGCGTCGGGATCGCCGAGCGCGCGGGTGTAGTTGCCCAGCCCGATGAACTTGACGCACCGTAGGCGCCAATCGCAACTACTGATATACAGGCCGTAGAAGATCGGGAAAAAATCGAAGACCAGGAGCAGGGCCAGGGCGGGCGCCAGGAAGAGGTAACCAAGGGCGATCTCGCGCCGTCGCCGCGCGCGCCGTCCCGCCCCCGGCTGGGTGCGCGCAGCCGAGGGCGCCGAGGTTAGCACGCCTCCTACCCTCTCGGTTTTCAACGCGATGCCCCGTCGACCGCGCTGGCCCCGGGCCTCGCGGGCTGGATGCTCATTCCTCTAGCGCAATCCTCTCGATCGCGTCACCGGATCCGAGGATCGGCGATCAACGTTAGCACATTGACGTTCCGCACGTGAATTCGAGGTTAACGCGCTACCAGTACCGCGCGGACATTATACTACAGGATCGAGCCGACTCTTCAGGAGACGTTCGGGACGATCAAGCACCCGTTTATCAGCGACTGGACTCGGTTGACGAAATTGCATCAAGGTCATATGCTAGACGTGGTAAATCTTCAATGAGGAAGGTGAGCGCGATGCACCGGCCGACGACAGAACATAACCAACAGGTGGTAGGAAGCACGAGTCTCACCAGTGTGATGCTGAAAAACCTGGCACGCGCTCATTCCGCTCCCGATCAGGCCCGGCGGGAGGTGCACGGCCGAGTGATCGACTTGCTGCGGCCTACCCTCGACCAGTTTGCTGCCGAGCTCAGCGGGCAGGCGCGTGATGACAAAGCCGCACCCATTGCCGTCCAGACGCTTCGCCGCGCGCTCGACCAGGCGATCGATCAGCTATGGGATGCCATCGTCGCGGCGCATGCGGAGATGGCGGTGGCTGAGCCATTCGCAACCCACTTCGATGTCGAGAGCGGCTATCCGCCCATCGACCGCAACGTCAGAGAAGCCGTCGGACACGTGCTCGACGAAAGCGCGGTGCCGCTGCGAGCGGCCTTCTTGGCACGGGGACTCAGGGCTCTCGCCCGTCTCGCGCCGGAGCTCGCCGACCACGAGTTGGGAGAAGCCGTGGGAGCGTCGTCGGATTTCGCCTTGCTGGCGCGGGCGCTCGAGCGTCCCGAGGCCATCGCGGCGTTACGCCAAGAAGATCCCCTGGCGGAGGCGCGACTACGTGGCATCAGCATGCGCGAGCGTTTGCTCCAGGCGGAAGGTGGAACCTTCACTGCCGAACAGGTCGCGCAACATCTGCGGATGACCCGACAGGCGGTAGACAAGCGTCGCCGTGCTGGTCGTCTGATAGCTTTCTCGGCCGGGCGTCGGGGGTACCTCTACCCGGTTTGGCAGTTCGGGGCAGATGGCACGCTCCCCGGGCTAGAACGAATTCTCTCGCAGTTGGCGGTACACGATCCTTGGATGCAAGCCGCGTTTTTTCTGAGCGGTGATCCGCGCTTGAGCGATCGTTCACCGCTTGAGGCGCTGCGTGCGGGCGAGGTCGAGGCAGTCTGCCGAGCGGCGCGAGGGTATGGCGAGCACAGCGCAGCCTAGTGGGTCTCGACCGGGACCACATCCCGATCCGCCCGCCGATCTCGCCCAGCGCCAGCTCCCGCTTGTCCAGATTTCATCTGACACTCCGTTCTTTCGCATTCACGCGGTCGACCAGGGCGCCCTCCACTTTTCGCACTCCGGGATTGGCCGCTTCGACGCACCAGGCGGAGAATACGGCATCGTTTACCTGGGAAGAGACTTCCATTGCGCGTTCATCGAGACGTTCGGCCGTGACCTCGCCTACCGGTTGGTAACTCGCGCCGAATTGGCGGCCCGCGGACTTGCCCATGTGTTTGCAGGCCGGCCAGTCAGGCTGGTCGACCTCACCGGGCCGGGGCTGGCGGGTCTGGGAGCGGACGCGCTCCAGACGTACCAGTTCGGCTACGTCGATTCAACCTGACCGCGCACGGGCGGGCTAATGCGCGGTGGTATCATTGAAAGGGAGATCCGCGCGCAGGGCAATGCGCTCCTCCATTCTGGAACCCGAGGGCCGTCGCATGCCGGTCGCGATCGTGGAAACGCGCGCACCCAAATCTCGCCTTCGTTGCTGGATGCTGGCCGTGCTGGGCGCGGCAATCCTGTGCCTTGCCTGGCTAAGCCTGTCCTACCTCCAGCCGACCACCCTGCCCTGTGCGCAGGCCCGGGTGCTGGTGACGTCGCGCCATGGGGCGGTGTTCAACTTCATGCGTGATGCCGTCGGCCCGGTGAGTCTCGGCTGCGCCCACGATCCGGCGCGCGACGTCGATCTGGTCACGATTGCCTGGAACCAGGGAGCTGTCGAGCATCGGGCGACGTACGCCGCCGGGCTGGACGGCGCGGTGCGGCCGGTCGACGCGAACGCGGCGTCGCTGGAGCGCCTGGCCCAGCAATTGGAGCGCCACGGCGGCGCTGTGTCCCCCGATTCGTTCGGCGCCCCGACGTTTCGGTAGGGCGCGGAGGATCGATGCGAGGCCGTAGGTGTCGGCGCTTCCTTGGCATCGTCCTGCTCGCCGTCCTCGTCGTCGCCTGCTCGCGCGTTACCACGTCCGCCACCGTGCCACCTTCGACACGAGCAGTTCGCCCAATCGGGCCCGAGCTGAGAGCGTCAATCCTTCCCGCCTTGCCTTCCAGTCAGCCATCCGGCTGCGTGACCACGCCGATCCGCACCGATCGCTGGCCGGGATCCATCGTCGGTCTCGCGACGGTTCCCTGGATTCAGCTCGATCCCCCAACGGCTGGCGTTACCGCCCATCTCTTCTTTGGCGACCGACCGATGCACGCCGGAGGGAAGTTTCCCGACGGTGCCACGATAAAGGTTCTCTGGATCGTCGACAATCCTTATGCCGCCAACGGTCTGGTCATCGAGGGTCGGAGGCTGGACGGAGACGGCACGTTCCGTCAAGACCTGTCATCCCCCGGCTCCTCGTCAAGTGGAGAATCGGATTCCCTTCGTTCAGCTACCCAGGGCTTCCCTGACGAGTTTCCGTCGATTCCGAACGTTCCGGCGCCGGGGTGCTGGAGGATAACGATCCGGAGCGGCGCGGTGCACGCGACGGCAACGCTGCTGGTCGTCGGATGAAGCCGCGAACCAACTTACCAGCCATCGTGGCCGTTTCGCCCGCGCCGCGTGTCACGGTTGGCGCGTATCAGATGACCTTCTTTACCCGATACCAGTACTGAGCGCTCTCCCGAAATCCGAGCTTACCGTACAGGTGAAGCGCCGAGGCGTTTTCGCCCATGACCTGGAGGTAGGCGTGGTGGCCGCCTCTCGCCGGTATCCCTCGGCAGCGAGCACCGAGT
>JBOGTX010000213.1:0-2316 GCA_050695695.1 Chloroflexota bacterium | reverse complement strand
GGGCAGGGTGGCAAGCGCGGCTCGGGCGCGCCGCTCGGTGTAGCGGATCAGCTCGGCGGCGTAGTCCTCGACCGTCGCCCGGCCCAGGCGCCGCACCAGCGCCCCTATCCGACGGATCCCGGTCGTATTCGCCGCGATCTGGGCCCGGAAGTCGCCGGCGGTCTCGCGTTTCGAACGGATTTGCGCGAGGACTAGCGCGAAGACGTCCGGAACGATCTTGCCACCAGAAACGAGCTTGACCGGCGGAATGATGATCCCTTCCTGAAAGATCTCGCGAAACGCCCCGATACTGGCTGGCGCGCCACCGCCGACGTCGACGTGATGGGCCAGGTTGGCGACGTAGCCGATCAGCTCGTCGTCGACGTAGACCGGCGAGACCAGGGTGATGTCGTTCAGATGGGCGCCACCCGGATACGGATAATTGGTCAGCAGCGCGTCGCCAGGGCCGAGCCGGGCGGGATCGTAGCCACGAACGGCCATCGGGACCAGCGTCTCGAACGCGCTCAGGTGGTTGGGTTGGCCAAGCGCCTGGGCCACCGTTTCCAGGTCGCGACTGAAGAAGGCGCAGGAATAGTCGTTGCGCGTCTTGATGTTGGTCGAATAGGCGCTGCGGCGGAGGGCGATTGCCATCTCCTCGGTCGCCTCGATCAGGGCGTTGCGGATGACGTCGAAGGTGACCGGGTCAAGGCGGGTCGTCGTTTCCATCGATCAGGTCTCGGCCGGGAGCTGCTCGCGCATCAGCGCGGCAATGTCGGCCCCGAGCGCGTCATTCTGGCTGGCGAGGCCGGCGATCACCCCCGTCCGATCGGCCGGTGATCGGCCCCGGCTGAGCTTGCGCTTCCCGTCGAGCCGCAGGATTTCCAGCTCGAAGCCGACGATGTTTTTGATTAGCTTCTCGGCGTAGTCGCGCCGCGGCTCCAGCTCCCAGGGAGTCGCGAACGACGCCTCGTAGGTGCGGGTCATGTCCGCGACGATCTGGTAGAGCGCCGCGGGGTCGTCGATCAGCCGCGGCCGACCGTAGGCGTGGACCGCGACGTAGTTCCAGGTTGGCACCGCGTAGGGCGCGGTATACCAGGATGGCGAGATATAGGCGTGCGGCCCCTGGAAGATCGCCAGCGAGTCGTGCTCTCCGGAGAACGCCCGCCAGTGTGGATTCGCGCGTGCGAGGTGGCCGATCAGCGTGCCGAAGCGACCGCGGTTGGGATCGAGGAGCAGGGGCAGGTGGGTAGCAACGATTCCATCCTCGCCGACCGAGACGATGGTCGCGAAGCTGTTCGCCCGCATCACGTCGTGCAGCACCGCCAGGCGCTCTTCCCGATCCGGGCCAGGAATGTACATGGCAACGTCCTCCGAGGTCTCATCAGCTTACTATAGCCCACGCGTGCCCTGGCGTGAAGCCGCGGTGGTAACCTCTCTCCCGGCCTCTTCTCTACCCTCTAACCCCCTTATCCAGGGGGAACCTTCGGCGCGGGGAGAGGAGCTTCCAAGGAATGGCCTCGCGTGGGAGTCCCCGGCGCGCGATGCGTGTTCCCCAGTATCGATTTTGACCTCGGGATTGGGCGTCTTGACGCCCCGACGTCGGACGACTATGCTCATGCAAATCGATCGACAATGTCGAGAAAGCTCGCGCCCAATCGACGGTCAAAGTCAAGGGAGGGGTACAGCCATGGCCCTGTGGAGGCCGGATCCGACGTTCTACCCATCGCCACGCATGGCGATGGAGGCGCCACCCGAGGAGCTCGCCTACGTCGTCACCTTGAATCCAACCGATGATGGCCGGCCGGACGCGCTCGGTGTGCTGGACGTGAAGCCGGGCTCGGCCAGCTATGGGCGGTTGATCAGCAAGGTGGACATGCCGAACGCCGGCGACGAGCTGCACCACTTTGGCTGGAACGCCTGCAGCGCGGCGCTCTGTCCCTACGCGCCCCATCCTCACATCGAGCGCCGCTATCTGCTGGTGCCCGGTCTCCGTTCGTCGCGGATCCACGTCATCGATATCAAGCCGGATCCTCGGCAGCCTCGGATCGTCAAAGTGATCGAGGCCGGGGAGATCGCCCGTCGCGCCGGCTACAGTCGTCCCCACACCACCCATTGCGCGCCCGACGGGATCTACGTCAGCGCGCTTGGCTCGCCGGATGGCGGCGGCCCCGGCGGCGTGTTCGTGCTCGACCACGAGACCTTCGACGTGATGGGCCAGTGGGAAGTCGACCGCGGCCCACAGTTTCTGGCCTACGACTTCTGGTGGCACCTGGGCTACGACACGATGATCACCAGCGAGTGGGGCACGCCGAAGATGATCGAGGACGGTCTCAACCC
>JBOGTX010000212.1:0-3090 GCA_050695695.1 Chloroflexota bacterium | reverse complement strand
CCGCCGCCGGTTTGGCCGCGCTGGCCGCGCCGGCGGTTGGGGCGGCCGGCGCGGCTGGCGCGCTGGAGCCACAGGCCGCGAGAACCTGACCGGCCCCGGCCGCGACCCCGACGGCCGCGAGTCCCCTCAAGAAGTGCTTCCGCGAATACTTGCCGTCAATCATGACTGAATGCCCCTTCTTTCTTCATACCAGATGGCGGTTCTATCCAACACGAGGAGGGCCCGCGGTTCAAGTGGGTTACATGCCATCTACATGCCGACATGCGGACAGAAATTGGCTCTTCAGATAAGGTATCTGATATGTTAGCATGGGGCCATGGCTGAAGACGCGCTGATCCGGTTCGTTCACGAGGCGCTCGAGCACCTGCACAGCCGTTCCTACCTGGCGCGGCATCCGCTCGTCACGGAGCTTGGCGTCGAGCGCGAGCCGTCGCCGGCTGATCTCGTCCGCCAGACCTTGCTCGACGCGATCGAGCAGCTCAGGCCGGTCGCCGATGCGCCGTCCTACGACGCCGATCGGCGCCGCTATCGCCAGCTGGTCCTCCGCTACGTCGAAGGCCAGACGCTCGAACAGGCGGCGCGGGTGCTGGACATCAGCCCCCGCCAGGCGAGTCGAGACCATCAGCAGGCGATCGCGGCCCTGGCCGGGCTGGTCGAGGTGGCCGGACGTGACCGACGGGCGAGGCTCGGGATACCTCCGTCCGCGCGCGGGCCGGACGCGGTCGATCCGTCCGACGCGACCGGTCTCGCCGAGGAAGCCGCGAAGGTGGCGGCGAGCGAAGACGGCGTGGCCGATCTCGCCCAAAGCCTGAACGGGGCGCTTGGCCTGGTCGAGCGCCTTGCCGCCGGCCGCGCGGTCAGCTTCGTCCCGTCGCTCGGCGGCGCCCTGCCGCCGGTCGCGATCGGTCCGACGCTGCTGCGCCAGGCGCTGCTGAATCTCCTGGTCTACACCTGCGAGGCCGCGCCCGGCCAGCGGGCGATTCTCTCGGCCACCGACTCGGCGCGGGGGGTGATCCTGCGCGTCACCGTTCGCGCGGACGAATCCGAGCGCCCCGGCCAGCCGCCAGGCGCGATCTCCCCGGACAGCCGGCGCCTGCTCCGGGCGGCCCGTCAGCTCCTCGAGGCGCAGGGCGGCCAGGTCGAGGCGGTCGACGGGGTGGGGACCGGCACTCTCTTGCGGGTCGTCCTGCCGCCGGTTCCCCTGCGCGAGATTCTTCTGGTCGACGACAACCCGGAGCTGGCGGGCCTCTTTCGCCGGTACCTGCGCGACGAGCCGTACCGGGTGATCCAGGCGGTCTCCGGCGCCCGCGCCGAATCGCTCGCGCGCGAGCTTCATCCCGCGGTGATCATTCTCGACGTGATGATCCCTTCCCAGGATGGCTGGGAGACGCTCCAACGGCTGCGCGCCGACCCGGAGACCGGGCGAACGCCGATCGTCATCTGCTCGGTGCTTCCGGAGCAGACGCTGGCGCTTTCCCTTGGGGTCGACCAGTTTCTGGCGAAGCCGGTGTCGCGGTCGGCGCTGCTGGCAACGCTCCAGCGCTGGTGCTCGGATCCAGCGGATCGCGCAGTCCGCTCCTCACCCACTGCATGATGTCCGCCACCGTCAGACCGCCGGCCCGGGTCACGCCGATCCGGTCGGCGACGATCGACTCGTCGCCGAGTCCCCGCGCGCTGATCACGAAAACCGAGGTCCGGGCCAGCTCGGGGTCGGCGCGTATGGCGTCGAGAACGGCGTAACCGTTCACGTCCGGCATCAGCAGATCGAGCAGCAGCAGGTCAGGGTGATGGGTGCGGAGGAGGTCGATCGCCTCGCGGCCGTCTCCGGCGACCCACTGCTGACTGCCTCGCGCCAGCGACTTGAGCATGCGGCCCAGCAGCCGGGTCATCTCCGGGTCGTCGTCGACGATCAGCGCGCCGCGCACCGGCCGGCCAAGCTGGCGCAGTGCCGCGCGAAGGTGGTCGCGGGTCACCGGCTTGACGAGATTGCTCGCTACCTCGGTCTCCTGGCCAACCGGCCGGGTGGGACGGAGCGCGCAGGAGATGATCGGGACCTCGCGCAGGCTCGGCGGAAGCTGTTGAAGGTCGGGCCAGTCGAGCCGCCCCGGCGGCGAGCCTACCACGACCGCTTGGATCGCACCCGCCCTGGCGGGCCGGCGGCAGTCCGCAACGTTCGCGGCGCGAAGCACCTGAAATCCGTCGAGGTACCGCTGAAAGACGCGGTGCAGGTCGCCATCCGGATCGACGACGAGAATCCGCGAGTCGGCCTGGCCGCGTACCCGCGTGCTCAGTCGGGCCTCCCATTCCGGAGCATCGCGCGACACCGGCGGAGCGGTGCCGTCGATCGGCAGCCGGAGGAAGAAGGTGCTCCCCTGTCCGACGCCGGCGCTTTCCACCCACATCGCTCCCCCGTGGAGCTCGGCGAACCGCTTACTGATCGTCAGTCCAAGCCCTGACCCGCTCCGGCGGGCCCCGCCGGGGCGGACCTGGAAGAACTCTTCGAAGACGAGTGGCAGCTCGTCCGGCCGAATGCCCAGACCGGTGTCGGCGACCGATACCACGACTGAATCCACCTGTCGCTCGGCGCGGATGGTCACCCCGCCCTCTTCGACGAAGCGCGCCGCGTTGCTGAGCAGGTTGATCAGGATCTGGCGGATCCGGGTCTGGTCGGCCCAGACCGGTGGCAGCGGGTCGATCGCGACGCGGACTTCCAGGTCGCGGTCCTGGAAGAGCGTCTCCACCGCGCCGACTGCCTCGTCGATCACGCGCGGGAGCGACGCCCAGTCCTGGTGCAGCGCCATCCGGTTCGCGTCGATCTGGCTGAGGTCGAGGATGTCGTCGACCAGGGCCGAGATGTGACCGGCGTTGCGGTAGATCGACTCGAGGTCGTGCTGGTAGCCGGCCGGCGGCCGCTCGCCGTAGGCGCTGGCGGGCGACTGGACCATCATCTCGCAGAAGCCGATGATCAGATTGAGCGGGGTGCGCAGCTCGTGGCTAACCGCGGCGGCGAACTCGGCCTTCAGCCGGCGCGCCGAGCGCTCGGCGCGGCGCGCCCGCTCGAGCTCGAGGTTGAGCTGCTCGAGCTGGTAG
>JBOGTX010000211.1:0-4053 GCA_050695695.1 Chloroflexota bacterium | reverse complement strand
GTAGTATCGTGACTATAGCCGCGAGCCCTTCCGGCGTCAACCAGGCCGCCCGAGGCTAGCTCCCCTTCCACGCCGGCTTGCGCTTCTCCAGGAACGCGTGGACGCCTTCGTGGAAGTCGTCGCTCATGTAGGCTTTCAGCACCAGGTCCTCGGCGCGCGGCAGGCGCCGGTGGACCTGCAGGCGGCGAATCGACTCCTTGGTCACCTGGATCGTCAACGGGGCGTGACCGGCGATCTGCTCGGCCACTTCCTGGACCCGTGCCTCGAGCCGATCGGGCTCGACGATCTCGTTCGCCAGGCCAAGCGCCTTCAACTCGTCGGCCTCGATCATCTTCGCCAGGTAGATCAATTCTTTCGTGCGGGCCGGGCCGATCAGGTCGACCAGGCGGGCGTAGTTGTTCATCGAGAGGCAGTTGCCGAGGGTGCGCGCGATCGGCACGCCCAGCCGCGCGTCCGGCGCGCAGTAGCGCATGTCGCAGGCGAGGGCGATGCTGGCCCCACCCCCGACCGCGTAGCCGCGAATCGCCGCGATCGTTGGCCGGGCGACCGAATCCAGGCGGCCCAGCACGCTATCCATGTGCTCTTCGTATTCGAGCGCGTGGCGGGGATCGGTGAAGGTCTGGAACTGGCTGATGTCGGTGCCGGCCACGAACGCCTTATCGCCGGCGCCGGTGAGAACCAGCACCCGGATCTCCGGATCCGCCTCGACCTCACCGCAGATCTGCGCCAGGCGATCGTACATCGCGAAGGTCATCGCGTTGCGCGACCGCGGTCGGTTGAACGTCACCCAGGCCACCGGCCCGCGCCGCTCGAACAAGACGTCGGAATCGTGGTTTTCCATCTCGTGCTCCCTCGCGTCTCTCTTATCGAATGACCCTGGTTGCCCGCAGCGTCGCGAGCTCGTCGTCGGAAACGCCGAGGTCGCGGAGAATCTCGTCGGTGTGCTGGCCCAGGAGTGGCGGCGCGCGCTGGACGTCGCCGGGCGTCTCGCTCAGCTTCACCGGCAGTCCGAGCAGTCGGACGATCCCCAGGGTCGGGTGCTCGCGCTCGACGACCATCTCGCGGTGACGGACCTGTGGATCGTCGAGGGCACGGTCGATCCCGTAAATCGGCCCGCAGGGAATTCCGTGCGCATTCAGAACGTTCTCCCACTCCGCCGAGCCGCGCTCCCCCAGCTTCTCCTCGATCAGCGTCGCCAGCTCGTAGCGATTGGCGAAGCGACCGCCATTGGTCGCGAAGCGCGGATCGTCGAGCCACTCGGTCGTGCCAAGCAACTCGCAGAATGCCCGCCAGCGTTTGTCGCCGGTCGCGCCAAGGGTGACGTAGCCGTCGCGCGTCCGATAGACCCCATACGGCGCGTTGATCGGGTGATGGTTGCCGGCCGGTGGTGGGACGCCGCCCCCGTTGAGATAGCGCACCGCCTGGAAGGTGAGCATGCCGACCATGCTCTCGAGGAGCGAGGTATTGACGATCTGCCCGCGACCGGTGCGCTCGCGCGCCTGAAGCGCGGCAAGAACGCCATAGGCGCCAAACAGGCCGGTCAGCAGATCGGCGATCGGAATGCCAACCCGCACCGGCGATGCGCCCTCGAAACCGGTCACGCTCATCAAGCCGCTGATCCCCTGGACGATCTGGTCGAGGCCGGGTCGCCCGGCCGCCGGGCCGTCGGCGCCGTACCCCGAGATCGAGCAATAGATGATCCGCGGATTGCGCGCGGAGGTCGTTCGGTAGCCGATGCCGAGCGCGTCCATCACCCCCGGCCGGAAGTTCTCGACCACCACGTCGGCGGTATCGGCCAGGCGTCGGAACAGGCTCTGGCCCTCGGGGCGCTTGACGTCGAGGGCAAGCGAGCGCTTGTTGCGGTTCGCCGAGAGGAAGAACGCGCTCTCACCGTCGAAGAAGGGGGGACCGGACGAGCGCCCGTCTTCGCCGCGCTCGGGGTTCTCGAGCTTGATCACGTCGGCCCCCAGATCCCCGAGCCACATCGCGCAGGTTGGTCCGGCGAGGTGACGCCCCAGATCGAGAACGCGCGCTCCGTGCAAGGGCATGGGCTGCCCGGCCGCCTCGTTGGTCATCTCTTCGGTGCCTCCCCTTCCCACGGAAGCTGACGTTCCGACGAGGCTATTATAAGGCGGATCGCGAAAATGGGGGAAGGTCAGGCCGGCGGTCCAGAGCGGCCGGCGCCAGCTAGCTGGACGGCACGGGATTGGACGCGGCCGGCGAGCCCTGGTCGCCCGGGGCCTGGCTCGACGGAGCCACGTACGACACGAGCTGAGCGCCGGGGCGGTCGCCGAACTCCTGCACCCAGTAATTGAGATACTTCGAGCCAGGTCGGTAGACGTGGCCGATGCCGATCTCGCGCACGTTCGGCGAGAGAAGGTTCGCGCGGTGCTCGGGGCTGGCCAGCCAGGCGGCGACGACTTGCTCAGGGGTTTGCTGGCCGCCGGCCAGGTTCTCCTCCAGGTAATCCCAATCGGTGTATCCCGCGGCCTCGTCGCGGGTGATGAAGGTCGAGCCGTCGAGGCCGGTGTGGCTGAAGAAGCCCCCGCCAGCCAGGGTGCTGGCGTAAGCCCGCGCGGCGGTGGCGAGCACGCCGGAGAGGGCCAGCGGTGGCAGTCCGTTTTGGAGGCGCCGCGCGTTGACCAGGGCGAAAACCTGGCTCTCGGAGTTATCCGCGTAGGCGGGTAGAGTTCCCCCCAGTAAAAGGCAGATCACGAATAAGATCGTGAAGATCCACGTCCGCCGCATGATGGTTCGCCCCTTCCCACGTCACTCAGCGCATCAGTCTCGAAGCACATCTCCACGCTATCGCACACTTTCACGCGTTTCTATCGCCTATCTTGGCTATATCTCATAGAACCATGTGGATTAGCCAAATTTTCCTACGCGGAATAGCACGTCTTGGTGATAGATTTCCGGGCATTTATCCGATTTTTCAAGGCCCGGCCAGGGCTTTCGCGACCTCGTCCGAGCGCGGCGAGCGTTGCCAGGCCCGACGCATCTGTTACAATGGGACGGCCGGTCACTCCCCCGTATCCACAAGGTCGGCTGGTGGTCTGCTCTTCGGTCGGCGATCGCTTCGTCCTCGGGCTCAGGCCAGCGCTACCATCAATCGAATCGACGGTTTGTCATACCGGATCCGTCTGGAGGTCCCTGCATCGTGATGCGCACCCGCTCAACGGCGTCGCGGCTCGGCGTTGCCGTCCTCGTCGCGCTCTCGTTCTTGTTGCCCGGCGCCTCGACCGCCCGGGCCGACGGCTCCGCGGTTCACTTCGGAATCGATGAGGGCTATCTGGCGCCCGACGCCTTCAACCAATCCGGCGCGAGCTGGGATCGCATCAACTTTCACTGGGATGCCTATCAGCCGACCGGCCCGACCGATTGGCGCGGCAACGCCGACTCGACCGACGCGGACATCGCCCGCGACCTTGCCAGCGGGAAAACGATCGTCGGGGTGATTACGAATCCACCGGCCTGGGCCACCCGCAACGGCTCGGTTCCGCTGAATCTCAACCTGCCGGTGACCGATCCCCAGAACTACTGGGCGAGCTTCGTTCACCAGCTTGCTGCCAGCTACGCCGGGAAGATCGATTCGTGGATCATCTGGAACGAGCCGGACATCGATCCTGACCGCCCGATGAGCACCTGGGCCGGCAGCGAGGACGAGTTCTACATATTGCTCAAGGATGCCGACCTGGCGATCAAGTCGGCGAATCCCGACGCGACCGTCGTCTTCGCCGGAACCACCTACTGGACCGACGTCCTCCAGAATCGCAAGCTCTTTGTCGAACGGGTGCTCGACGCCGCGAACCGGATCGATCCGACCGCCGCGGCGAATGACTACTACTTCGACGCGGTCGACATTCACATCTACAGCTCGCCGTATCGGATTCCGACGATCGCCCAGGCCTACCGCGACGCGCTCGCCCGCTATAACCTGACCAAGCCGATCTGGGTCAGCGAGCTGAACGTCGTGCCCTGGAACGACCCCCAGTCCACCGTGCCCCGGGGTGGCTTCCGGGCGACCCTCGACGAGCAGGCATCGTACATGAT
>JBOGTX010000210.1:0-5433 GCA_050695695.1 Chloroflexota bacterium | reverse complement strand
ATGCTGACGATTGGAGGAAGACCGTCTTGGCCAGAGTGACGACCCGCGCCGGCGATCAGGGTTACACCGGGCTCCTCGGCTCCGGCCGAGTCCCCAAGTACGACGATCGCATCGAGGCGCTCGGCCTGATCGACGAGGCGACGTCCGCGCTGGGGCTCGCCCGGGCGAGCACGAACGAGGAGCGCGCGCGCCAGCTCATCCTCCAGTGGCAAACGATGCTGTACCACGTGATGGCCGAAGTGGCCGCCACGCCCGATGCCGCGCCCAAGCTCAACCTTCGGCGGGTCGAGGAGGCCGACCTCGCGGATCTGGAGCGAGCCTCGGAGGACTTGAAGCGCGAGGTCGAGATCGGAAATCGCTTCATCATTCCGGGCGAGTCCTTTCCAGGCGCGGCGCTGGACCTGGCGCGCACCGTCATTCGACGGGCCGAGCGGCACGTCGCGCGGATGACTCACCGGGGTGAGGTGACGAACCCGGACGTGCTTCGCTACCTGAACCGCCTCTCCGACGCGGTCTTCATCCTCGCCCGGTACGTCGAGCGGGATCATCGTCGCGAGGTGAGTTAGGTGAAGCGGCTGGCCGGGCTTTTGCTCGCTGGCCTGGTTGCAATCGCCTCCGGCTGCGGCCCGACCTCGCCCTCCGCCACGTCAGGGGCCGGCCAAACCGACAATGGCGATTCGATCGAAGTCGCCTATCAGTTGATCGTCCAGAAATCGGTCGATCCGGTGGATGCCGGCACGGTGGCGACGGCCGGGGTGAACGGCCTCCGCGTCGCGCTGCTCCAGGATGGGGTCACCCCGCCCGAGGTCGACGTGCCTACGTTCACCAAGGACGCGACTCAGGATACCCCGCTCCTCCAGGACTCGGTTCAACTGACGATTGATCGCTACGCGTCCAAGCTCACGCCGAGCCAGGCGGACGACGCGGTCATCGGGGCCATGGCCAAGAGCGTCGGCGACTGCCACACCACCTACTTCACCCCTGACCAATTCAAGCAACAGCTTGCCTGGGTCCAGGGCCAGATGCAGTTCGGAGGAATTGGCGCGTCGCTACGCAAGACCAGGCCGAGCGATCCGCTGATGATCTGGCGGGTCTTCGCCGGCACCCCGGCGGCAAAGGCCGGGCTCAAGGAGGGAGACGTCATCCAGGCGGTCGATGGTCAGGACGTCTCTTCCTACAGCGTGCAGGCGGTGGTCGACCTGATCCGCGGTCCGGTCGGAAAGACGGTCCAATTGACGATTCAGCCAGTTGGACAATCCTCGATCAAAGTCGTGTCGATCGTTCGCAATCAGATCCAGCCGCCAAACGTCGAGTACCGGATGCTTCCGAACCAGGTTGGCTACGTTCAGCTCTACGGCTTCCCGGAGAACGTGGCCGGGCAAATGAAGCAGGCCCTGGACGGGCTCGACCGGCAGGGCGCCCGAAGTTGGATCATCGACGTTCGCGATAACGGCGGGGGCGCGATCGACTCGGTCACCCAGGTTCTCTCGATGTTCGTCCCGAAGAACACCTTGCTGTTTTACCTCTACGACTCGACCGGCAAGCGTACCAACTACCTGGCCGATGGCTCGGTTCGGTCGCACCTGCCGCCGATGGTCGTTCTCACCAACGACGGCACCGGCTCGGGCGCCGAGATCTTCGCGGCGACCCTGCAAGACCAGGGGCTGGCGAAGGTCGTGGGCACGCAGACCGCGGGATGCGTCGGGACCGGGCAGCTTTTCTCATTGCCCAGCGGTGGCGGCATCCAGGTCGCGGTGGCGAAGCTGCTCACCGGACAGGGCCGCGTCTTGAATCAGGTTGGCGTCACCCCCGACATCGCGACGGCGATGACCGTCCAGGACCTGACCAGCGGCAAGGATCCTCAGCTTCAGCGCGCCGACCAGCTTCTGCAAACCGGCCGCTAACTCACCAACTGACGCCACCATCGCGGCTGCGGTAGACGTTACCGTTCGGGTCGATCGCCAGCATCAGGCGATCGCCGGTCGTGGAGACGGCGATCGCGGCGACCGCCTGGCGGAACGGGAGCGGCCCCCAACTCTCGCCGCCGTCGATGCTCTTGAAAAGTCCGACGTCGGTGCCGGCGTACAGGGCGCCCGACATCGTGTCGCCGGTTGGACTCACGTAGCGGTCGCCGCTGTGCGGATCGTAGGCGAGCGAAAACACCGTTTGAGTTGGCAGCGCGCCGTTCACGAACCCATTGGCGTTGGTCCAGGAACGCCCGTCGGCGCTGGCGAAGACGCCGTGGCCGCTGGTCGCGATGAAGAACAGGCGGCGCGCTCCTCCAACCAGGACGAGCCCGGTCACTCCGTCAGGCACCGCTGAGCCGAGCTGGGCCCAGTGCTGACCGGCATCGTCGCTCTGAAACAGCCCGCGCGCCGCGACCACGGCGTACACCCGTTCGGGGTCACTCGGGTCGACCGCCAGCGCCTGGACCGGACCGCCTGGCAGATCCGTCGCGACTTGCTGAAAACCGCGCTGGTCACCGCGCCAGAAGTGCCCACCGGCGAGGTAGATCGGCGAGGAGTCGGAGGTGCCAGCGCCCACCGCGGTGACCCCGCCCTCGATCAAGAGCCTGTTCCAGACGCTTCCCTGGTCCTGGCTGATCAACACGCCGCTCGACGTCCCGATCAGCGCCAGCGGAGACGTGCCCGACCGCATCGCGAAGGTGGTCGGGACCTGAATCGCGACCTGGGACGCCGGAACGTCCTTCCGCCGGTCGGGCGAGCTGAAGTAGACCCAGGCGACCGCCGCGAAAATGGCCAGCAAGCAGGCCGATGCCCCGACCAGTAGTTGAAAGCCGCGGCGGCTCCAGACGGTGGTCTGGACCGGCGGCCGGGCGCCGCCCAGAAGCGGTGCCGGAATCGGCAGCGGCCCGCCGCACTCCGGGCATGCGCGCGCCTCGCCGGTCGCCAGCGCACCGCAGGAAGGACAGGTGACTCGTCGTGGCGCGCCGCAGGCGGGGCAGAAGCGATCGTCCGGCCCCACGGCCTGGCCACAGCGCGAGCAGCGCGCGATGGCCGACTGCTCGGCGGGTTGCCGGGTCACGGGGCCCGCCGCGACGTTCCAACGGCGGGTTGGCTCGTGATCGCGGCTGGCGGCGCCGGCTTTGGGTGCCCGGACTGGGCGACCGTCTGCAGATACCCGATGAAGATGATCGCGACCCCCACCAGCTCGGTCGCGTACAGCAGGCCGGGAATGCCGAAGCGGTTCAGCGTTCCGCCCAGCGCGACTGTCAGACCACCGACGGCGATCAGGAGCGTTCCGATGGCCCGTCGGCCCAGCGTCCGCTTGCGCCAGAACCGGAAGACGCTCCAGAGCGCGCCGCCGACGAGGGCGATCGTGCCGTAGGTATTCAAGGGAATCAAAAGGAGCAGCATGAAGAGCGGAAAGCCGTTGCCGGTGACCGCACCGTGGTCGAGGGCCTTCGTCAGGTCGATCGGCACCGCCGCGGCCAGGCCGAGCCCAAGGCCAGAGACGAAGCCAAGAATTCCCATCGAGACGTGGGCGATCCGGCGCGGCGCCATCAGGTAGACCGTTCCCTGGCCCAGGAACGCGGCGGCAAGCATCGCGCCACTGTAGTACCAGGCGCGGTAGATCAAGTCGGACCAGCCGTTGCGCTCGGCAATGAACTGACAGAACGAGCCAAGCATGAAGATCAGCAGGGCCACGCTCCAGATCAACTGATAAGGGCGGCGTCGGTCGATGTATTGACGATAGACCACGAAGGCGAAAGCCAGGCTAATCGCCGCCGCGGCAAGCGAGAGTGCCACATTCACCGGATTCTCCGAGTCACAGGGTTGCTCCCAGAGTTTGATCGAATAGGACACGGAGCACGACCGATAACAAATAGATGATCGTCCCGAGGCCAAGGATCAGGTATTGCGGCCGCAGCCACCAGATCGATCCCAGCCTGGACCAGGGTCCGGCGCCCCCTGGCTCGCGTCGCTTTCCGAGGCGCCCGGCCAGCCAGAACATCCAGACCGAAAGGGCGACCTTCACGCCGAGCACCCCGACGTAGGCAGTGGTGATGCGCGGCTGGCTCAGCCGCGTCACCGCCAGGATCACGCCGGTGACCACGAAGACCAGGATCGAAAGGCGCACGACCTCGCGGAACTCGATGCCCACCGCCGATAGGAGCGAGAGACGCTCCGGGGTTCGGCCCACCCGGTCCAGCGCCGGGTTCAGCGCCACCACGTAGAAAAGACTCCCGCCGACCCAGGCAACCGCCGCCATCGCGTGCGCCCAGAGAATGAACACCTGGAACGGTCCGGAAAGATCCAATCGACGTCCTAGAGCGCGAAGCGGCGACGTTGGTCCGACGACCGTCCAAGCGGCTGTAGGGGCGATTCACGAACCGCCCCTACCACGGGTTGGACCGTCGCCCGACCATTCTTCTCGCTCGGCGCTGTCAACGCATCTGAATCGACGCCATGATGATAGTCCGACCGCGCGGCGAATGTAAAGTTTGGCCAAAAGGTACTACGCACAATGGACGCATCGGGTGATACACTCAACGGCAATCGATCGCATCAGGCACGTTCGATAGTACACATGATTCTTTCCCCGGTATTCGTTTGTGATGAAGGCGTGGAGGGTGACAATGATCTTGGTCGTTGGCGCGAGTGGACGGCTGGGTGGGAGCGTCGCCCGGCTGCTCCTGGCGCGCGGTACATCGGTTCGGGTGATGACGCGATCTCCGGAGAGGGTCGACAATCTGATCAGACTGGGCGCCGAGGTGGTCCTCGCCGACTTGCGCGAGCCCACCTCGCTGCGGCAGGCCCTGCGTGGGGTGGACACGGTGTTCGCCGCCGCCCACGGCTACCCGGGCGAAGATGACAACAACCCCCACACCGTCGACGACCTGGGCATGCGCTGTCTGATCGCGATGGCACGGGCGACCGGCGCCGCGCGCTTCGTCTTCACCTCGGCCCTCGGCGCGCGCGCCGATCATCCGGTCGACTTTCTCCGGATCAAGCACGGAATCGAAAAGTACCTGCGCGGCAGCATCCTGGGATATACCATCCTTCGCCCGGCGTCGTTCATGGAGTCGTGGGTCGAGCTGATCGCCGGACAAATCGTCGAGCGCGGCGAGTACGCGATCGTCGGGCGCGGGGATAATCCGATCAACTTCGTGGCGGTGGACGACGTGGCGCGGCTGGCCGCGCTGGTTCTGGACAATCCGGGATCGCGGGGCGAGGTGATCGAGTTTGGCGGCCCGGAGAACCTGACCCTTCGCCAAATGGCAACCACCATCCAGGAAGCCGTTGGCGGCGAGGCGAGAGCGCGGCAGATCCCAGTTCCGGTCGCGCGGGCCCTCGCCGTCGTCTATCGCCTGATCAACCCGACGCTCGGCCGGCAGATCGCGGCCGGCGTCAACCTGGCGACCGCCGACCTCACGTTCGATCCGACCGAGACCTTGCGGCGCTTCCCGGT
>JBOGTX010000209.1:0-6679 GCA_050695695.1 Chloroflexota bacterium | reverse complement strand
ATCCCGAGCGGATGGAAGACGACGATTTCGTCGATGCGGTTGAGCAGCTCCTGCCGGAAGCTGGTCCGAACGACGTCCAGCACCCGGTTGCGGATGTCTTCCCAGCCCAGACCGGCCTCGGTAATCCACTGACTCCCGAGGTTTGAGGTCATGATCACGATCGTGTTCTTGAAGTCGACCGTCCGCCCCTGGGCGTCGGTGAGCCGGCCGTCGTCGAGCAGTTGGAGCAGGACGTTCAGCACTTCGGGGTGGGCCTTTTCGACCTCGTCGAAGAGGACGACGCTGTAGGGCCGTCGCCGCACCGCCTCGGTGAGCTGACCGGCCTCCTCGTAGCCGACGTAGCCGGGCGGCGCCCCGATCAGTCGCGAGACCGTGTGCTTCTCCTGGTACTCGCTCATGTCGATCCGCACCGTCGCCTGCTCGTCGTCGAAGAGGAACTCGGCCAGCGCCCGGGCGGTCTCGGTCTTGCCGACGCCGGTCGGGCCGAGGAACAGGAATGAGCCGAGCGGCCGATTCGGGTCCTGGAGGCCGGCCCGCGCCGCCCGCACGGCGTTCGCGACCGCGACCAGCGCCTCGTCCTGACCGACGACCCGGTCGCGGAGGCGCTCTTCCATCTGAATCAGCTTCTGGACCTCACCCTCCATCATCCGGGTGACCGGCACGCCGGTCCACTTGCTCACGACCTCGGCGATGTCCTGCTCGTCGACCTCCTCTTTGACCAGCGGCTGCGCGCACTGGCCCCGCTCGCGCAGCGCCTGCTCCGCCCTGGCCAGGTCCTGCTCGAGCCGCGCGACCTCGTACTTGAGGCGGGCCGCCCGCTCCCAGTCGGAGCGCTGGGCGGCCTGGTCCAACTCGGTGCGGGCCGCCTCGATTCGCTCCTGGATCTGCCCGACCTGGTTGAGCTGACCGAGCTCGTTCTTCCAGCGCGCTTCGAGCTGGTCCGCCTCCTCTTTCAGGTTCGAGAGCTCCTGCTCGAGCTTGCTCAGCCGCTCCCGCGAGGCGGTGTCTTTCTCTTTGCGCAGCCCCTCGCGCTCGATCTCGAGCTGCATGATTCGGCGCTTGACCTCGTCCAGCTCGACCGGCATGCTGGTCGCCTCCATGCGCAGGCGCGAGGCGGCCTCGTCGACCAGGTCGATCGCCTTGTCGGGCAGGAAGCGGTCGGAGATGTAGCGGTTGGAAAGGACCGCCGCGGCGACCAGCGCGGCGTCTTTGATCCGCACCTTGTGGTGCTGCTCGTAGCGTTCGCGCAGGCCGCGCAGGATGCTGATCGTATCCTCGACCGCCGGCTCGTCGACGAACACCGGTTGGAAGCGCCGCTCCAGCGCGGCGTCCTTCTCGATGTGCTTGCGGTACTCGTCAAGCGTCGTCGCGCCAATGGCGTGGAGCTCGCCCCGGGCGAGCATCGGCTTGAGCATATTCGAGGCATCCATCGCGCCCTCGGCGGCGCCGGCCCCGACCACCGTGTGCAGCTCGTCGATGAAGAGGATGATCTGTCCCTGGCTCTCCTGCACCTCTTTGAGCACCGCCTTGAGGCGCTCCTCGAACTCGCCGCGGTACTTCGCGCCGGCCACCAGCGCCCCGAGGTCGAGGGCGACGATCCGGCGGTCCTTGAGCCCCTCGGGAACGTCGCCCCGAACGATCCGTTGGGCGAGGCCTTCGACGATGGCCGTCTTGCCAACGCCGGGCGCGCCGATCAAGACCGGGTTGTTCTTGGTCCGGCGCGAGAGCACCTGGATGACCCGGCGCACTTCCTCGTCGCGACCGATCACCGGATCGAGCTTGCTCTGGCGGGCCAGCGCGGTCAGGTCGCGCCCATACTTTTCGAGCGCCTGGTAGGTCGACTCAGGGCTCGCGCTCGTCACCCGCTGGCCGCCGCGCACCTCCTGGAGCGCCTTATAGAGCTGATCGCGGGTGATCCCGGCGCGGCGAAGAATCTGGCCGGCCGTGCTCTTGTCTTGATCGTCCGCCAGCGCCAGGAGAAAGTGCTCGGTCGAGACGTAGTCGTCCCGCAGGCGCTCCGCCTCCGACTGAGCGGCATCGAGAACCGCCCGCAGATCCGGCGAGGCGTAGACCTGGGTCGCCGTCGCGGCGTGGGCCAGGCGACCGAGTGCCTGATCGACCTGAGAAAGGAGCATCCGCGGTGGTACGCCAAGCTTCTCGAGGACGGTCGGCACGACGCCGCCCTCCTGGGTCATCAGGGCGTGCAGGAGGTGGAGCGGCTCGACCTCGGTGTTACGCCGCTCCTCGGCCAGCCGCTGCGCGGCAACGATCGCCTCTTGCGCTTTCTCGGTCAGCTTATTCGTATTCATGCTTCTTCCCCTCAGGAGGCCGGGAGAGGTTCACCACGGAGCGTTTGGACCACGAAACTCGCGAAACGACGCGCAAGGCGCGAAACGATGGCGAGGCCAGTTCGGTGATTTTCGTGGCTTTCGCGTCGTTTCGCGTCCTTCGTGGTCCAAACGCCACTACCTCGGTGGTGTGCCTGCCTCGGTCCGTATCGATTCGCAAAATTATGCCGCGGCTTGATTTCCTTGGGCCGCCTCCGGCACCTTCGCGGCCGGCTCACGGGCACGGGCGAGCTGGCGAACCAACTCTTTCTCTTGCTCCGAAAGCCGTCGCGGTAGCTCGACGTACACTTCGACGAACAGGTCGCCGTGCCGCGATGGCGCGCCCGGTCGGGGCATTCCTTTCCCACGCAGGCGGAAGGCCCTCCCGTTCTGCGTCTCCGGTGGGATCTTCAGCGCGACGTTTCCGGTCAGCGTCGGCACGTCCACTTCACCGCCCAGCAACGCCGTGGTCAGCGGAACTCGCACCTGAGTGTACAGGTTCGCGCCCTCGCGTTCAAAGCGCTCGTCCGGCAGCACGTTAATCACCACGTAGAGGTCGCCCGGCGGCCCACCTTCTAGGCCCGGCGCGCCGAGTCCGGCGAATCGAATGCGCGTCCCGCTCTCCACGCCGGGCGGTATCCGCGCCTCGACGCGGCGGTTTTTCCCGCCTGGCGTCGGTATCTCCAGCGTTCGCGTCGTTCCTCGGTAAGCGTCTCCGAGAGAAACCGCGATCGGCTGAATCAGGTCGGCACCCCGGCGCGGGCCGCGTGGCCAGCCAAAGAACGTCTCGAAGACGTCCGAATACGGGGACCGGTTCTCGAAATATTCGGCGAAACCCCCGGGCGCTGCGCCGAAGGGCGCGCCGGCGCCGGCCTGCCGCTCGGCGTTCTCCCAGGTCTGAAACTCGTTCCAGTGCGCGCCGAGCTCGTCGTATTTCTTGCGCTTCTCCGGGTCCGACAGGACCTCGTAGGCCTCGTTGACCCGCTTGAACTCCTGCTCGGCCTGCTGATTCCCTGGATTGAGATCCGGATGGAGCTTCCGCGCCTTCTTCCGGTACGCCGCGCGGATCTCCTTCTCGGTCGCGGACTTCGGAACTCCGAGGATCGCGTAGTAGTCCTGATCGTCCATCGGGGCCCTCTTCTTCCATCAGGTATACCAGACGGGCATTCGAAGAACGCAAGAGTCGCGCAAGATGCGTGCACGACCGCCCGCGATCGCGGCTCGGCGTGTAGAATGGGCGGCGACGAATGAGGGAAGACCCGCGCGAGGCATACCGGAGGGGCGAGCATGAAAGCGGCGATCTTGAACGAGGTTGGGGGCAGCTTCGTCGTCGAGGAGATCCCGCGGCCGGAGCCACGGGCCGGCGAAGCGCTGGTCAAGGTTCGCGCCTGCGGCGTGTGTCATACCGACTTGCACGTCGTTAAGGGCGAAGTGAAGTTTCCGATGCCCTGCGCGCTTGGTCACGAGATCTCCGGAACGATCGCGGCGGTGGGCCCCGGCGTCGCCGGGCTGGCGATCGGACAAAAGGTCGTCGCCAGCTTCATCATGCCCTGTGGCACCTGCTACTACTGCGCCCGTGGCCAGGACGACCTCTGCGAGACCTTCTTCGCCTACAATCGCCTCCAGGGGAAGCTTTACGACGGCGAGACCCGCCTTTACCGTCCCGACGGCTCGCCGATCTGGATGTACTCGATGGGCGGCCTGGCCGAGTTCGCCGTCGTGCCGGTCACCGCGATCCACCCCCTGCCGGAGGAGATCCCGTTCGAGGAAGCCGCGATCCTCGGCTGCGCCATCTTCACCGCCTACGGCGCGATCCGGAACGGCGCGGACCTCCGGGGTGGCGAGTCGGTCGCGGTCGTGGCGACCGGCGGGGTCGGCTCGAACCTGATTCAAATCGCGCGCGCTTTCGGCGCCTCGCCGATCATCGCGATCGACGTGCGCGACGACAAGCTCGACGCCGCCCGGGCCCTGGGTGCCAGCCACCTGATCAACGCGACCCGCGAAGACGTGGCCGCGCGCGTCCGCGAGATCACCGCTGGCCGCGGCGTCGACGTCGCGTTCGAGGCGATCGGCCGCGCCGAGACGTTCGTCCAGGCGCTGGCGGCGGTGCGCGACGGCGGGCGCGCGGTCATGGTGGGGATCGCTCCGGCCGGCGTCACCGCGCCGGTCGAGATCACCCGGCTGGTCCGCCGGGCGGTGCGGATCGTCGGCTCCTACGGCGCGCGTACGCGCACTGATCTTCCCGCCGTGGTAAGGCTGGCCCGCGCCGGCGCGATCGACGTCGCCCGCCCGGTCACCCGCCGCTACGCGCTGGACCAGGTGAACGAGGCGTACGGCGCGCTCGACCGGGGCGAGATCATTGGGCGGGCGATTGTCATCATGTGAAGTGACGGCGAGCGATACCGCGAGGACGTTTGGACCACGAAGGGCGCGAAACGACACGAAAGCCGCGAAAAGCTCAGGGGTAGATCGCGGGGGCGATAGTGCGGATTCGCCCGAAGGCAAGCACTCAGGAAGCGCGGGCGGTAGAGCGTGGACCCGATGCCCAGGCCGCGTCGCAAGCCCAGCAAGTCGACAGCAAGTCAGCTCGCCCGCTTCTCGTCGGGTACCCGATCCAGTCCGGTCGCCTCGCCGTAGGTCCAACCGTCGAGGCTTGGCACGTCGACGCCGTGCTGGGTGAGGATACTCACCACATGCGCACGGTGCTCCGTCGCGTGGTTGATCGCCTGGACCATCAGCTGAGCCGCGGCCATGCGATAGGGCTCGTCCCGCCAGGTCCCGGTGAGAACCTTGCCATTCGGGCTCTCCTCCGCGAACTTGATCAGCCAATCGCCGCTGGATCCGGCGTGTTCCCGCAGCGTGGCAACGACCGGAATGGGCTCGCCTTCCCGGACCGACTGATCCGACTGCGGGCCGCCCAGCGCCGCCACGTAGCGGCCCTCGGCCGCGACGAGGTGAACGAGGGTCTCGCGAACGCGGCCGTAGGTACCCGGCGCGCTCAGATCGAGCTGCTCCTCGCTCAACCCGGCGCAAAGCTCCAGAAGCCGGAGATTGGCCCAGCGGTTATGCCGATAGAGCTCGACCAGGATCGTTGCCATCGTGTCGCTCCTTGGACAAATGTTCTGACGCCATCAGTATAGAACTATCCTGGGCGCCACCACGTTAGAAAGGCATTGGAAAGACGAGCTAATGGTCGATTGCCGGTCGGCGGAGCATTCGGTTCATCCCCCTCTCAGGACCTCGCGCAGGCGCGCCGCTACGATCTCGGTCTCGTCGTCGGAGAGCACCCGGACGTCGACCCGCACGATCTGGGGATCCGAGAAGCTCATGATCGCGATCGACGGCTCCCCGGCCAGCAGACGTTCGATGACCTGGGCGCCGGTCAGGCCGGTGCTCGGATCGATCGAGACAAAGGCGGTCGGGTAGGGGCGGCCGACGTGGTCCGGGAAGCGGTGCTCGACCCGGACGCCCGGGAGGCCGGCGAGCGCTTCGACGACCCGATCGGTCCGGCGCTTCGCGTCGCGCAGGTCGGCGGCGTGGTCGCGGCCGACCCAGATCTCTAGCGCGGTCAGCAGGCCGACGATCTCCTCTTTCGAGACCTTCAGCGGGCGGCCGATGCCCTGGATCGGCGCGCCCTGAAGTCGCGCGGCGCGGATCAGGTCGGCCCGGCCGGTCAGGATGCCCGAGCCCTGCGGTCCGCGCAAGCCCTTGCCACCAGAGAAGCCGACGAGGTCGGCGCCCTGGTCGACGAAGGAGTGGAGGTGCTCGGCCGGAGGCAGGGTGTTCGAGGCATCGACCAGGACCGGCACGCCACGCGCGTGGGCGATCGCGATCACCTCGGCGAGCTGCAGGCCCGGCTCGACGCCGTCGCTCACCCAGTAGACGCCGGCGGTGTTCGGACCGAACGCCACGCTGAACTCGTCGCGGGTCACGCCGCCCGGTCCGCCAACCTCGACGAAGCTGCCACCGGCCCCGCGAACGGCGTGGGCGTAGCCCCAGTGGACGACCTCGCGTCCCTCGGCATCGCGCTGACGGCCGAACCGACGGGCGATGAACTCGTGCTTCATTAGCCCGGCCGCGTGCGGCAACGCCTCCATCTTCCACTTCTCGGCGCCGGTCATGATCGCCGCCGCGCCGATCTGCAGGGCGGCGGCGCAGCCGGAGACGACGTAGCCGGCCTCGGCGTGGGTGTAGCCGGCGATCACCTCGCTGGCCCGGTCGAGCAGTTGCCGCATGTCGACGCAGTCGCGGCGGGCGTCGGCAATTGCCTCGACGACCTCCGGCCACATCACCGAGCCCCCGTAGACCGTCCAGTGACAGGTCGCGTTGATGACCGGGCGCACGCCCAGCCG
>JBOGTX010000208.1:0-1959 GCA_050695695.1 Chloroflexota bacterium | reverse complement strand
GACCGACTCGATCGGCGCAGGAAGAGGACGATCAGCGGAACCGTCAAAAGGGCCATGGCCACCTGTCCCCAGCCCAGGTGCAGAAACGGTGGAGGATTCGCCGCGGTCTGGTCGACCACCCCGGGCGGGGCGAGCAGTGTCGCCAGGGTGATGAACGAGTGGCGGACGTCATAGTCGTCGGTCCGCAGCCGATACAATTGGACGAGGTTTTGCTCCACCAGGGCCGGCAGCCAGAAAAACGCGGAAAGACCGAGGGCGAGGACAGCCGGTCCGATCGCCTGAATGAGCCGAACGATCGCGCGCTTTACCCCCCGCCCCTTGATCACAATCGCCAGGATAACCGCGTAGCCGGCGAGCGTCGGCGCGAGCCACAGCGCGCTGATGTTGTGAACCAGCAGAATCGCGGTGACCGACAGGGTCAAAGTCACGACATAGCGAAAGCTCACTCGATCGGCGGCAAACCAGCGATCAAGCGCGCCGAGCGCGAAGGGCGCCAGCGCCAGAGCGAGGAACTGCGGGTAATCGCCCTGCATGTACGCTTCGTGAAAGCGAAACGGCACGTAGAGGTAGGCGACGCCAACCACCGCCGCCGCCCGGTCGCCAAGGAACCGGCGCGTCCACCAGTACGGTCCCACGCCGTAGAGAACGAACGCGAAGAAGACCGTGAGCTTGAGGGCGAGCTGAAAGCTCGCGCCGAGCAGGTGGGGAATTTCGGCCAGGTAATAGAAGAGCGGCGCGTAGAAGTTGAACAATGGGTAACCGTAGCCGTACGCCAGGTCGGGGGCCCAGCGCGGATACCAGACCCCGCTTCGCAACAGCGCGTCGTATTCGACGTCGCGGATCAGGTGCAACGGCCCATCGGCGGTCGATGGGATACCGGGCGGGAGCAATGGGTAGATCGCCAGCGCCGCCGCCAGCACCGGCAGTATGATCCAGAGGACGCTGGAGCGGCGCCAGGTTGCTATCAAGGGGATACCCGGGCGGCGGTCAGGCTCACCGGCCCGAGGTCAATCCAGTCGGACGGCGCGCCCCCGGCCGGCCGCAGGAGTGGGAATCGCCGCATGCTGGGATAGTCGTACAGGCCAACCTGGAGCCGGTAAGGGCCGGGCGCGGTTGGCCAGCCGAGATCGAATTCATCGAGGAAGACCTCTCCGTCGCGCCAGCCCGGCGCTTGAAACGCCAGGCCGTCGGTGCCGGAGACCGTCTCGCCGCCCGGGCCGACCAGATGATTGAAGACGGTGGGTGATTTGGTGGGCGGAAGCCCGTCGAAGCGCCAGTGGAGGTCGACTCGCACCTTCCGAGCAACCGGATCGCTCGCCACCCGAAAACCACCGAGGGTCAGACCATTCGCGAACCTGGCATCCAGCGCGCGGTAGCCGGGCGCGGTCTCAGCGCCGCCGGGACCTACCCGGTAGAGGCTGACCGTCGTTCGCAGCGTCAAGGTCAACGACGCGACCTGCTCGGATTCCAGCCAGCGACCGGCCAGCTGGCCCGCCGCCGAGGTGGGATCGTCGATCGCGAGGATCGACGCTCGATCGGCGTTGGGAAGCCGCAGCCCCTGGCGGTCGTCGAAGATTTGCCAGCGATCGTCGGACAGGTAACCAAGGGTTGGGGACAGCGCGCCGTGGCTGGCGAACTCGACGGTGCCGCCCTGGGCGAGGCGGTCTGCCGTGACAAAGAACGTCTTCTGCTGGCCCAAAGGGACGCCAAAATCGGGAAGGGGGGCGCCCCGCTCAAGCGCGAGCACGTAATCTCCGAAGGCGACGCTTCCCAGGATGAACGGCACGACGACCGCCACGACCGCGAGGCCGGCGGTGAAGTTCTTCACCTCGGGGCGCGCGCGCCATTCGCGACCGGGAGCGGCCTCACCCCCGGCCCCTCTCCATCGGAGATGGAGAGGGGAGAGGGACCGCGGCGCTTGGCGCCGCTCCGGGTTCCCCCTCTCCATCTTCGATGGAG
>JBOGTX010000207.1:0-2847 GCA_050695695.1 Chloroflexota bacterium | reverse complement strand
ACCCTGGAAATGGCGGTACGCATCGAGCGCGGCACGAGTGGACGCCGATCGGGTCGTGGCGAGCGCGCCGGTCAGATCCGCTCCGGTTCGGCGCAGCTCGCGAAACAGATCGAGTAACGCTTGCTGTAACGAACGGTGCTC
This sequence comes from Chloroflexota bacterium, assembly GCA_050695695.1. Lineage (GTDB taxonomy): Bacteria > Chloroflexota > UBA6077 > FW602-bin22 > CADDYW01 > JAJPKB01. Next base: position 2,706 of record JBOGTX010000207.1, on the reverse strand, counting down.
GATTCCGCCGAGCTGGTCTCGACAGTCGCGCAGCACGGCGCGAACCGCGCTCGCTTCGAGGACCGGGCTGAGAAACCCCTGGCGCGGGGCCCGGGTCGGCCGCGCGACCTCGGTCTCGAGCTGGCTGAGTCGGAGCGTCCGGACGTTGACGTAGCCACCGTTCCGGCTCAAGTGCCAGGTAACCTGCAGACCGGCGACATTGTTCGGAACGATCACCGCGACCGGTCGGAGCGGGTCGCCGCCCTTCAGGTCTCGAACCGCTGACACCAGCCAGCCAAAGGCGCTCGGGCCGGGGCGAACGAACGCGAGGGTCGGCGCGCCGGGCGTTGGCGGTGGTTCGGCCGTATCAGGGAGGCTGGCCGACGGCCCGCTCATCCGACTGCCACCACCGAGCCGCGGCATGCCGGCAAGTCGACGACTCGATCGGCCAGCAAGTCGTAACGGGCCGACCAGGTGAGAAGCAAGACCTGACGGCCCCGGGCGAAATCGCGTAGCAAATCGAGCATGCGGCACGCGCGCTCGTCGTCGAAGCTCGCCAGGGCATCGTCGACGATCAGCGGCGGCTGGCGTCCATTACAGATGCGATCGACCAGCGCGAGGCGCGCCGCCAGGTACACCTGATCGCGGGTGCCGTGGCTCAGCCGATTGACGGCAATGTACTGGTCGGTTCCCGGCCGCGCCACCGTCACGTCGAGATCCTCGCTCCGGACCCGCGCGTCCGAGTAGCGACCCGCGGTCACCCGCGCCAGTCGCTCGCCGATGACCGGCTGAATCTGGGCGGACACCGAGGTCATCACCGAAGCCTTCGCCTCGTCGATCGTCGCGATCGCCTGGCGCACCGCCTCGAGGCGGCGCTCCAAAATCACCTTTCGCTCGGTGGCCTCGGACAGTCTTTCCTCCAACCCGTCGACCTCATCCCCAGTCGGGCCAGCCTGGTCGAGCAACGCGCCGAGCTGGGTTTCCCGGGTGTCGGCCTCGGCGATTCGTCCGTCGAGCGCGGAAATCTGCTCGTCCAGGACGCGGAGCACCTGACGCGCGGCGAGATCGCCCGGGGACGAATCGGCGACGAAGGCGCGAATCTCCGGCCGCAGGTCCGCCGTCTCGAGATCGCGCAGCCGTCTCCTGCACTCGATGAGACCCAGCTCGAGAGCCTCGGATTCCTTCTTAAACCGGGCGATACGTTCGGGCGTTGGCTCGCCTCCGAGAAGCTGACCCAGTTGAATCTCGATCGTCTGGCGACGCTCCCGAAGCTTCTGGTCGCCGGCGTGGGCATCGAGAAAATCGCCGGGGCTGACGAAGCCGTCTGCCCGGGCAATCCTCTCGGCTTCGCGTTGAAGCTCGTCGATCTTCGACCGGTTGGGATCGCGCGGCGCGGCCGATTGGCCGGGCAACGCCAGGTAGACCGCGACACCGCCGATGCCGAGCGCGACCAGAGCGAAGCCCGCTGGATTGACCAGCGCCCCCAGCAGGGTGCCGACGACCACGAGGAGGATGGCGACCGGCAGCGCGATCCGCTTGAGTGGTGGCGCCGCGCCCGGTCCGGTGGCTGTCGGGACCGATTCCAGCCCCTTGATCTGCTGGGCGATGTCCTGGACCTGCTCGGCGTCCCCGGCCGCGTCCGCGAGCCGGGACAACGGGCCGATCTCTTCGTCGACCGCGTCGAGCTTCTCCTTCAAGCCGTCGATCTGCTTCTGGACTTTGAAGCGCGCGCCGATCGCGCCGAGCCGCCGGGCGCTGTCCAGTGCGTCGGCGTTTTCCTGTTTGAGCCGCGAGACTCGCGCCTGCTCGGCGCGGTCAGTCTGAAGGCGCGCTCGGCACGCCCCCAGCTCTTGTCGCCAGTCGCGCCGGCCACTGAGCGCCGCGAGCGCGGCGTCACGGTCGCGCGTGAGCGCCGCGACCCGCTGGCGAGCCTCCTGAACGAGTCCGGGACTTCGCGCCGGCCGATCGAGGCCACGGTCCAGTTTGGTCCGGTAGCCGTTCAAACTGGCCAGCGCGGCGGTCACGTTCGCGTCGCCGGGGCCGGTCACGATCTGCTGAAGCCTTTCGGGAAGCGCCCGTCGGTCCTTGTCGATCGCCGCGAGCTCGTCGTGCTTGACGCAGGCCGTGCTCTCGTAGAAAGCCTGGGTCGGGCAGCCAAGAAGCCCGGTCAGCCGGTCTTCGATCGCCTTGCCATCCTTGACGACTTGATCGGTCGACCGGTCGCGCAGCGTCTGGGTCCGCGCGGCGAAGTCTTTGACCAGCTCCAGGCAGGTGTCGCCATCCCGAATGGCCAGCTCGATCGCGAACGCCTGGTCGTCGTCCCAGCATCGCTGTTCGACCACGTCCTTCGAGGCCGAGCTCGCGCGGGTGAAGAGACCCAGGAGCAGCGCCGCGACGATCGACGACTTGCCGGCTTCGTTCGGTCCGCGAATCACCGTCAGGCCGGGGCCAAGCTCGAGATCTAGCTCGCCAAGTTGGCGAAAGTGCCGGGTTTTCAGTCGTTCGACGATCACGACGAGATCGCCTTTCCGCGCAGCGCCGCGACGCCAATCCGGAGCGCTTCGTCGAGCGTTGCGCGCTCCGCCGGCTCCGACGTCGCTGCGATCCGCTCGGCCATCCGGCGCGCGAACCGACCGAGCACCGTCGCCTCGGGAAACGCCGTCGGGTCCACGTCGGCCAGCGCGGCCCCGGACTCGTCACGAACCCGCAGCCGAAAGAAGCTACCGC
>JBOGTX010000206.1:0-4917 GCA_050695695.1 Chloroflexota bacterium | reverse complement strand
GTCCCTCCTTAGGGCACCCCGACTGGCACAGCGCAAACCATGCCCTCGCTGAACCCCGCCGCGCCTACCCCGAGCGCCACGTTGAAGCGCCCGGCCATGTTCTCCCTCGCGATGACGTGCGTCAGCTCGACGAGCTGCGCGTCGTCGAAGTGCTTCTTCAGCGCCTCGAACAGCTCGTCCGGCACGTCGACCGGTGTACGGCTCATCCCGACTGCATAGTCGAGGACGAGCTTGTCGACCTCGCTGAAGAGCGGACTAACCCGGTAGTTCGGCAGCGCCAGCAGCTCCTCGTCGGTCAGCCCCCATTGCCGCGCAATCAGTGAGCCGACGTCGATGCAGTACTCGCACTGGGTCATGGTCGCCGCCTTGAGCTGGGCGAGCGCCCGGGTCCGTTCGTCGATCCCGGTCAGATAGACACTCGCTTGCCCGAACGCACTCATGGCGGCGAAGAGCCCGGGCACGTGCGCGGAAAGCTCCATCGGCTCGATCCCGCGCTCGAGCTCCCGTCCAGTGAACTGGGTGAGCCGCGAGCGGGCGCCCTGTAGGGCGAGCTTGACTTCCTCCGGCAGGTCTTGTTCCGGGACTGGGTTGATACGGGCCAAGTCGTGCCTCCTCGCCGGATCGGATCGTTTTGATCCGTCACTGCTATGTCGAAGCGCGACGGAGATAGGTGACCGAACGCCGGATGGCTTGCGCGATCGCGCCGTTATGAATCGAGCAGCACGATAATGAGTCGGTCCACATGGTCACGATCGCCGATCAGGTCAATCGCGGTGATCTTGTCTCCTCGAAAACTGAAGGTGAAGACGGCGCGTGGTCGGCCCCCCGGCGCCCAAACGAGCCCCGGAGCGCCGCCCACGAGCGCAAGCTGAGCTCCGTGTGCCCGGCCAGCGAATGCCTCTGCCACGGCAAAGGCCCCGCGAAGCTCGTCCGAAGCACCGGCACGGACGGCCGCGCTATCCGCACGCAAGGTCGAGTCGGGGTCAAGCATTGCGAGGAGGGCCTCGAAGTCACCGCCGTTGGAGGCAGCCAGAAACGCGTCGACGACCCGACGGGAGTCTGGTACGTCACTGTCGGGGACGGTCGATCCCTGTACTCGTCGTCGCGCCCGGCTCGCAAGTTGGCGAGCGGCCAGTGGAGTTCGGCCTACGATGGGTGCGATTTCGTCAAAAGGCAGGTCGAAGACGTCATGAAGGACGAAGGCAACGCGCTCGGCCGGTGTCAGCTTATCGAGGACCACAAATAGGGCCAGACCGAGAGAGTCAGCCATCACGGCTTCCTGCTCGGGGTCCGTGCCCTGGGTTGGGTCGGCGAGGGAGTCAGGGAAGGCATCACCGAACGGCTCCTCGCGATGCGTCATGCGGGATCGAAGCTTGTCCAGACAGACCCGCGCGACGACCGTCGTCAGCCACTTCCCCACGTTTTCGATCGCGGCGGTGTCAGCACGCCGCAGGTCGAGCCATACCTCTTGCACGGCGTCTTCTGCTTCAGCAATGGAGCCGAGCATGCGAAACGCGACCGCCCGAAGTCGTCGACGGTGCGCTTCGAACCCTTCGGTGAGCCAGTCGTTCGTGTCCAGGACGTCCACCTTTGCCTTTCATCCCTACATGGATGTCGCACCGACGCCAGCGAATGTGACACTCCCGAAGGGACGACATGCTCCATCGGGCGCCAGACCGCGGGATAGGCGGGTTAGGAATGCGCTGAGGCCGTTCCAGCACGTCTTTGGGCTCCCATCGGGCCCAAGATCCCCAGCATTTGCAACGCTTATGTCTATCTGCAGCCCATAACGTCCAGGAATTTTATCGTTTCGTATTGCAAGATCAGACAACATTCTCGGATAAGGTCAGGTGATCCTCGTGCGGACAGTGCAAGGCGACGCAGACGCGATCCTCCAGTTCGCGAGCAGTGAGCAGGCGGGCAGGCTCGACGATCTTGCGCTGGGTGAGGATCCACGTGGGCTCGATCGGGTTGAGCCAGGGGCTCTTGACCGGCCAATGGCAGGAGAGGATCCGCACCCCGGTCCCTTCCTGCTTGACCTGGCGATTGTGGGCGTGAATCCAGTCTCGGACGGCGTGGCTGATGTGCCAGGAGGCATTGTCCCAGACCAGCAGCAAGGCCGTCGTGCCTTGAGCGTTGAGTTTGGCGCAGGACCAGTCCAGGAAGGGGATCGTCACGGCGCTGAGGGGACGGCCATCGACGAAGCGCAGCCAGGTCTGCTCGGTGCCGTCGGCCTGGCGTACCAGCAAACCCTAGTAGACGATCCGCTTGAAATACAGCCATAATCAGGCTACCTGAGTAGCAGGAAGTACGTGCGCTTGTTTCTGGGCCAACTTGTCCTTGAGGCGCTGGTAGAACGTGACGCCTTTGCGCCAGGTGAAGGGGTGAGCCTGATGCGTGTCGTAGGTCGCGATGAAGGCCAGAATGTCCCGGGCGGCGTCGGCGAAGGCTTTCCCGTCGCTGCGTTTGAGGCATTTCGTGCTCAAGATGGCGAACCACGCCTCGATGAACGAGAGCCAGGAGGCGTGCGTGGGCAGCCAGTGGAAGCGGAAACGCCAGGGGCGGTAGGCGAGGTAGACCGCGACCTCGGCGGAGCAGTGCATGCGAACCGGATCGAGGATGAGGTGGATCACCTGCTCCTTGGGCACGGCGTGGTCGAGCAGGCGGAGTAACTCGATGAACTCGGCGGAGCGATGGTGTTGGCGGACAATGCCCTGGACCTGGCCGGTGCGCACCGCAAAGGCGGCGAGCAGGGCGGCCGTGCCGTGGCGGACGTACTCGAACTCGCGGCGGGCGGGCCGGTCGGGGGCGACGCCTTGGTCGGGAGCCGCAGGAGAGCGCACCCCGATTCCCGTCTTCTCGTCGACCCCGAAGGTTGGCCCGTCGTCGGGCGGATCCAGCTCCAGCTCGATGATCTCCACCGCTTTCTCCAAGAACTCCGGATCGCGCTCCTCCATCCAGGGGTCAAAGACGGTCCAGGCGGATCTTGGCCGCCTGGAGAATCAGGTTGAGCGTGCTCTTCTTGGGCGCGCCCAACCCCAGCTCGGGATGCTCGCCGATGGACGTCGCCAGATCGAGGGTCGTCCAATGGGTCTGCCCCTCCAAGCCGACCTCGGCGGGTTTCTGGCACGCGAGGGCGACGATCTTCGCCTGGATCGCGCCGTCGTAGAGCCGCGGCGCGGGACGGTGGGGACGGTCGACTAAACCGTCCAGGCGTGCCGCGACAAAGCGATTGCGCCCGTGCAAAGCGGTGTGACGAACGATTCCCAACTCCGCCCCGATCTCCGTGTTGCTCCCCCTTCGGCGGCCAGCAAGACAATCCGCGCCCGCAACGCCGCTTGCTGGCTACTCGCCGCGTTCGCTCGCGCTGAGCTCGATGGTCTGGGCATGACGTCCCATGGCGGACGCTCCTGGCCGAGATTTGCAACCTCGTGCCAGCAAGCGTACCTTCACTTGTTCTTATGGTCAAGATTCAGTCGAATCGTCCACTAGCTCCTCGCGCTGTTCGGGAGCGAGCGGGGAGAGAACCAAGGGACAGGGCATGAGGGGATACCTTTCGTGGCATATGTTGTCTATCCATCACACCACCAAGTGCATCCCACTTGTGGAAGGATTTAGCGTGGGCACGGTTGCTTCAGACCCGTGTTTGGTGGCTCGTCGGTGAGAAAAGCGATAATCGGGTCTGGAATCCGCATCACTCGATCGACGCAATCCGATAGAACCGCGCCGCGGTCCGCCGGAAGAGATCGGCCTTCTCGTGGGCGCTCGCGCCCCGGCTGAGGCGCTTGCAGGCGTTCCAGTACGCGGCGTAGGGATACGAACCTTTGTCCACCGGGAAGTTGCTCTCGAACATGCATCGGCTCGCGCCGAACGCTTCGACGCAGGTCTCGACGTAGGGGCGCCAGGCGTTGGCAAGCGCTTCGGACGACGCTGGCTCCGGCAGGTCGTCGAAGCCGAAGCCGTTGATCCGCATTCCCATGCCGCCGAGCTTCACCGAGACGTTCGGGCAGCTCGCCAGTCCGCGGATCGAAACCCGCCAATCGGCAAAGACCTCGTCACGGCGGCCGGCGTAGGCACCGATTCCCAGCGGGCCCCCAACGTGATTCAGCACGATCCGCGTGTCCGGGAACGCGCGCGCCAGGTCGGTCAGCTCGTCGATCTGGGAATGGTAGAGCCAGGCGTCGAACGAAAGGCCGAGCGGCGCCAGTCGCCCGAAGCCCTCCCGGAACGATCGATCAGCCAGGAGATCAGCCGGCGCCGGGTTCCCCGGATTCAAGGTCGACGCGTCGGCGTTCCAGGCGACGATGTGGCGAATACCCCGAAAGCGATCGCCCCCGGCGCGAAGGTGTGCCTCGAGCACCGGCTGGACCCGCGCGCCCAGGCGCAGGTCGGCGTGGCCGACGATGCCGGCACAGATCCGGGTCGGTCCGTAGCCACCGCTCGCGCTCATCGCCCCGACACCATTGACGAACTCGGTCTCGCCGACCGGCCGCAGCTCCTCCGGTCCGCTGGTGCGGTGCATCGAGCGACACTGGACGAAGACGGTCGCGATGATCCGGTGGCCGCTCTTCAGGTCGGCCAGGAGGTCGTCCAGCAGGTAGCGCCAGCCCGGCCGTTCCCACAGGTGATGGTGCGGGTCGACGATTGGCAGGTCCGGCTCGACGATGTCCTCGTGCCAGCGGTCAAGCCAGGCCTGGCGGACCGCCAGGTAGGGGCTCGTCGGCGGGGTCGGCGTTGCCATCAAATGCTCCTTTGGTTCAGATGATCCGGCTGATGATTCTATCGCAAATCGCGCGGGCTCTTCACTGGCGTCGAGGCGAGTTCTCGGCTATGCTGGACGGCGATGAGCCCGGCCGGATCGCTATGACAACCTTTCAACGGTCAATCCTCGGATTGGTGCTCCTTTCGTTCGTCGCC
>JBOGTX010000205.1:0-6983 GCA_050695695.1 Chloroflexota bacterium | reverse complement strand
GCGCGAGCCAGAGCACCTTTTCGAGGGTCTCGCGATCCTGACGGGTCAATTTTGGCAGCGACTGGAGCGAGCGAAGATCCGCGCTTCGAAAGATCTCAGACATCGAGTTGACCAGTCTTTCCCGAATCGAGGAATCGGAACGATCGTGGCACCGAGAACGTTTGGACCACGAAACGCGCGAAAGGGCACGAAAGGCGCGAAACCGAGCGGGCGGCGCCTGGCAGCTTTCGTGGCTTTCGCTCCATTTCGCGTCGTTCGTGGTCCAATCGTTCTCGGCGTCTCGGTCCTACGCCATGAGTTCCTTGAGCACCGCCGGCAGGATGCCGCCGTGCCGAAGGTAGCTGATCTCCAGCTCGGTATCCAGCCGGGCGATCACCGGGAAGCGCGCCTCGGTGCCGTCCTGACGAACCGCCCGAACGGTGACCTCTTTGTTCGGGGTCAGCCCGTCGGCGATGCCGGTCAGGTCGTAGACCTCGCGGCCGTCCAGGCCGTGGCTGGCGAGGGTCTCGCCCGCGCGGAACTGCAGCGGCAGCACGCCCATGAAGATCAGGTTGCTCCGGTGAATCCGCTCGTAGCTCTCGGCGATCGCGGCTTTCACCCCGAGCAGGGCCGGTCCCTTGGCGGCCCAGTCGCGCGAGCTTCCCGAGCCGTACTCCTTGCCGGCGATCACCAGCAACGGCGTCTTCGCCTCCAGGTAGCGAACCGAGGCGTCGTAGATCCGAACGACCTCGCCGGTCGGAAAGTGGACCGTCCAGTCGCCTTCCTTACCCGGCACGAGCCCATTGCGCAGACGAACGTTGCCGAAGGTGCCGCGGATCATCACCTGGTGATTGCCACGCCGCGAGCCGTAGCTGTTGAAGTCGCGGGGCGACACGCCGTGCTCGATCAAGTATTTTCCGGCCGGGCTGTCCTGGGGAATCGAGCCGGCCGGCGAGATGTGGTCGGTGGTCACCGAGTCGCCCAGGAGGGCCAGCACCCGCGCGCCGCGAACGTCGCCCAACTGGCCGGCGCCCTCGGCCGAATCTTCGAAGAACGGCGGCTCCTGGACGTAGGTTGAGGCGGCGTCCCAGGCGTAGAGGTTGCCTTCGGGCACCGGGAGCAGCCGCCAGCGCTCATCGCCGTCGAAGACGTGTCCATACTCGTGGCGGAACATCTCCGGCGTCAGCGAGCGGGCGATCGTCTCCTTCACTTCCTCGGCCGACGGCCAGATGTCACGCAGATAGACCGACTGCCCGTTCGGATCGCTTCCGATCGGATCGTTCGCCAGGTCGGTCTGGATCGTGCCGGCCAGGCCGTAGGCCACGACGAGCGGGGGCGAGGCCAGGTACGACGCCCGAACCAGGGGATGAATTCGCGCCTCGAAGTTGCGGTTGCCGCTCAAGACCGCCGCCACGGCCAGGTCGTTGTCCTTCACCGCCTGGGCGACCGGCTCCGGCAGCGGCCCACTGTTGCCGATGCAGGTCGTGCAGCCGTAGCCAACCAGGTGGAAGCCGAGCGCCTCGAGATAGGGCAGCAGGCCAGCGCGGTCCAGATAGTCGGTGACGACCCGGGAGCCCGGCGCCAGGCTCGTCTTGACCGATGGCCGCACCCGCAGTCCGCGCTCGACCGCGTGCTTCGCCAGCAGCCCCGCGCCGACCATCACCGTTGGGTTCGAGGTGTTCGTGCAGCTGGTAATCGCCGCGATCACCACCGAGCCGTTGCCGACCGGCACCCGCTCCTGCCCGATCTCGACCTCGACCTTCTGATCGAGCGCGCGGTCCGGAAACGTCTGGGCGAAGCTCTGCTTCACCGCGGGCAGCGGCACCCGGTCCTGGGGGCGCCGGGGCCCGGCCACGCTCGGCTCGACCGTCGCCAGGTCGAGCTCGACCAGCTCGGTGAAGGTCGGCTCGACGCCATCGTCGATCCGGAAGAGACCCTGTTCTTTGGTATATCGCTCCACCAGATCCACGAGCTCCTCGTCGCGGCCGGTCAGGCGAAGGTAACGCAACGTCTCGGCGTCGACCGGGAAAAGCCCGGAGGTCGCGCCGTACTCGGGAGACATGTTCCCAAGCGTCGCACGGTCGGCCAGCCCGAGCTGGCTCAGGCCGGGGCCGGTGAATTCGACGAACTTGTTGACGACACCGTGCTTGCGCAGAATCTGCGTCACCGTGAGCACCAGGTCGGTCGCGGTCGCCCCTTCGGGCAACTGGCCATGGAAGCGCACGCCAACGACGATCGGGGTGAGCATCTCGAGCGGCTGGCCAAGTTGCGCGGCCTCGGCCTCGATTCCGCCCACGCCCCAGCCAAGGACGCCCAGGCCATTGACCATCGTGGTGTGCGAGTCGGTGCCAACCAGGGTGTCGGGAAACGCGGTCAAGGCGCCGTCGACCGTCCGGGCCTGGACGACGCTGGCGAGGTATTCGAGGTTCACCTGGTGAACGATGCCGGTTCCGGGGGGGACGACCCGGAAGTTGTCGAACGCATGCTGAGCCCAGCGCAAAAGCGCGTAGCGTTCTCCGTTTCGTTCGTACTCGCGCTCGACGTTGAACCGGAACGCCAGCTCGGAGCCGAAGAGGTCGACCTGGACCGAGTGGTCGATCACCAGGTCAGCCGGCACCAGCGGATTGACCTTCCGCGGATCGCCGCCGGCCCTTGCCGCGGCGGCGCGCATCGCCGCCAGGTCGACGACCACCGGCACGCCGGTGAAGTCCTGGAGAAGCACTCGCGCCGGCCAGAACGACACCGAGCGTGATTCCCCCTGGCCGCCGTTCCAGCGGGCAAGCGCCAGGACGTCACTCTCGGTCACTCGCCGACCGTCGCAGTGGCGCAGCAGGTTCTCGAGCAGGATTTTGACGGTATGGGGGAGCCGGGCCAGATCGACGCCGGGCTGACCGGCCAACGCCGCCAGGCGGTAATAGACCGGGGAACCGGTCGCCCCGGTCAGCCGGCTGCGCGTGCCAAATAGATTATTCGATTGCTCGCCGCTCATCGCTCTTTTCCTCCAGCGGGGATCAAAGTGTGCCCGCCCCGTCTGCTCCGGGGAAGCGTCGGTCACGCGGGAACGCGGGCGCCGCTCTCGCCTCGTCGAGGTCGAAGGCGCGACTGGCCCGATCCGCCCACATTATAGCGCAAGATCTCTGGGGCGCGTTTTCCCTGCCTTCAGATAAACCTTGCCGTGATACTGCGCGCGCAGCTCTTCAGCTCGCGCGGCGGTCCCGCGAAGAGCACCTCACCGCCGGCGCTGCCGCCTTCCGGACCGAGGTCGATGATCCAGTCGGCCTGACGGATCACGTCAAGGTGGTGCTCGATCAGGATGACGGTGTTTCCCGCGTCCACCAGCCGGTCGACGATCGCCAGCAACCGGCCGATGTCCGAGAGGTGCAGGCCGGTCGTCGGCTCGTCCATCACGTAGATGCTCCCCGACTTTGGGAGCTCGGTGGCCAGCTTCAGGCGCTGCCCTTCGCCACCGGAGACCGTGCTCAGCGGCTGGCCCAGCTTGAGGTAGCCCAGCCCGACGTCGTCCATCGCCTGGAGCACGGCCTTGACCTTCTTTTCGGTGAAGAACGTCAAGGCTTCCTCGACGGTCAGGTCGAGCACCTCGCTGATCGTCTTGCCGCGTAGCCGGTACGCCAGCACCTCGGGCTTGAAGCGCTTGCCCTCGCAGGCTTCGCAGGTCGAGACGATCCCCTCCATGAACGCCAGGTCGGCATACACCACGCCCAGGCCATTGCAGTTCGGGCAACTGCCCTCCGAGTTGAAGCTGAAGAGCGAGGCGCTGGCCTGGTTGGCCCGGGCGAACGCCTGGCGAATGTCGTCCATGATCCCGGTATAGGTGGCCGGGGCCGAGCGACTATTTGCCGTCACCCGCGACTGGTCGATCGCGATTGCCTCCGGGTGCCGGGCCAGGAAGACGTCGTTGATCAAGGAGCTCTTGCCGGAGCCGGCGACGCCGGTCACGACGGTCAGGACGCCAGTCGGAACGTTCACCGTGACGTGCTTCAGGTTGTGCAGGCTGGCATTCTCGATGGTCAGCCAGCCGGCTGGCCGCCGTATCGTCGACTTGATCGGCCGGTGCTCCTTCAGGAACCGCCCGGTGAGGGTGTCCGCGTCCTTCAGCGCGGCGAAGCTTCCCTCGAACACCACCTGACCGCCGTGCGTTCCGGCCGCCGGACCAAGGTCCACCAGGTGATCGGCGATCGCCATCACGTCGAGATCGTGCTCGACGACCAGCACGGTGTTGCCCTTGTCGCGCAGCTTCTTCAGCAGGCCAGTCAAGCGCGCCACGTCGCGCGCGTGGAGTCCGACCGTTGGCTCGTCGAGAATGTAGAGCATCTCGGTCAAGCTGTTGCCGAGGTGCCGGACCATCTTCACGCGCTGTGACTCGCCGCCGGACAGCGTCGAGGTTTCCCGGCTCAAGCTCAGGTACCCGAGCCCGATGTCGATCAGGTGTTGCACGCGCTCGGCGAGGCGGGCCGCCAACTTCGCGGCGACCGGGTCGGTGAAGCCCTCCAGGAATTCGGTCAGCTCGCTCGCCTCCAGGTCGGAAAGCTCGGCGATGTTCCGGCCACGAATCCGGCAGCTCAGCGCGGCCTGGTTCAGCCGGGCGCCCTGGCAGACCGGGCAGGCTTGCGAGGTCGTGAACTCCTCGAAGATCGCTCGATTGCGCTCGGCCATGGCCGCCGCGTCCTTCTTGATGTACATGCGGTTGAAGCGCTCGACGAGGCCCTCGTACTTCAAGTAGCCCATCGAAAGCTCCGCGTCCGCGCCGTAGAGCAGGGCGTGAAGCTCCTGGTCGGTATAATGATCGATCGGCTTGTCGTTGTCGAAGAGGCCCGAGAGCGTGTAGGTCTTCCACAGCAACTTACTGACCTTGAAGTCGGGATGCAGAATCGCCCCGCCGTTCAACGACTTGCCGCGATCGAGGAACTTATCCAGATCCAGTTGGATGGTCTTGCCGATGCCCTCGCACTCCGGACACATTCCCTGCGGCGTGTTGAACGAGAAAGCAAAGCCAGGTCCGGCGTAGGGCTGGCCAACCCGGGAGAAGAGCAGCCGCAAGAGGGCGGCGATGTCCGTGTAGGTGCCTACCGTCGAACGCGAGCCGCCGCCGACCCGCTTCTGATCGATGACGATTGGCGCGTTGAGGTGCTCGATGTGGTCGACGTCTGGCTGGCCGTAGCGTGGCAAGAAGCCCTGGACGAAGAAGGTGAAGGTCTCGTTGAGTTGGCGCTGCGCTTCGGCCGCGATCGTGTCGAAGACCAGCGACGACTTCCCGGAGCCGGACACCCCGGTGAACACCGTGATCCGCTGCTTGGGAATGTCGAGCGAAATGTCCTTGAGGTTGTTTTCGCGGGCGCCGCGAATCTCGATGAACTGGCGATCGGACACGCTCTTCTCCTTGCCACTATTCTGAAACCATCTCGGGGCTTCTCTGTCGGACGGTCACCTCAAGTTCAAAGCCGTCACCTAAGGCCTTCACATAGCGTCGCAGAGTACCGAGGGTGTACGCATCGTAGCCACGTTTTTCGATACGTGCCACCTGCGCCTGAGACACGCTGAGACGCATGGCTAGTTCAGCCTGGGTCAATCCGGCCGCTTGCCGCGCTTCGACCAATTGGAGCCAGAGTTCGCTCTTCGCCGCCTCCATCTCGTACAGACGTCGGCCCTCTTCGGTGGAGAGCAGCGTATCTCGCCACCGCTGAAAGGATGCCTGACCCTTCTGGGTCAGACCAGGTTTCTCTTCCATCGTAGTCATTCACCCCCTTCCTGCTGAACAATTCGTTCGAGCCGGCGCAGGGCAAGCTCGATCTCCTGTCGCGGAGTTTTCGGGGTCTTCTTCTGAAACCCGTGCCGGAAAAGAATCCGGCGCCGGCTCAAAAACGCGTAGAACCGGCGATAGATGTTGGTCGCGCTCTCCCGCCGCAATTCCCAGAGCTTGCCTTCGATGTGCTGCACCAGTGGCTCGCCGGCCCGCAGGTTACGCACCCGAAGCTGTTCGATCGACCAGAGAAAACGGGCTTGCGTCTTCGGGTCGAGGCTCTCCAGAAACTGTTCAACGGGACTGTCCCTGCCTGCTTCGGTGTAAAAGACAATCATCCATTCGAGATTATCCGTCATCGCCCTGCTGCTTCGCTGGCAATACGGATTTTAGTATATCTGGGCATGATCGCCAACGCACCACGATGAACGGAGCCGTCGGTGGCCGTGGGAGAAACGAGTATGGTCAGGTGATGCGTGCGCGATAATCGACGATCAGTCCAGCCTGAACCGCCAGGCGATCTGGTCGAAGATCGGGGCGGACCGGCTGGCCGGCCGCGTCGACCGTCATCTGGTAGCGCCGTACCTCCCCCGGGCCGGTTGGTAGCATGATCGACCGGCGGGAGGCCGGTTTGACCATGCTGAGCGCCTGTTCGGGCTGGGCAACGTCGCCGAAACGCCATCGCCGGTCAGGGTCGCCGCCACCGGGGCTGCCACGGCCGCGCTCGCGGCACGCGCGGAAACCGGCGCCACGTTCGGAACGACCAGGCGGGCCAGTCGCGCGCGTTGCACCGCGCTGAGCGCGGGCATGCGATAATACTGCCATGGACAACTCACCAACCCTCCTAACCGACGACGACCTGTACCTCTTCAACGAAGGGACCCATGGTCGCCTCTACGACAAGCTGGGTGCCCACGCCCTGACCGTTGACAGCCAGATCGGCACCTATTTCGCGGTCTGGGCGCCCAACGCCGAGCGCGTCTCGGTCGTCGGCGACTTCAACGATTGGCGGAGCGTAGCCCACCCGCTGGGGCTGCGCGGGCAATCCGGCATCTGGGAAGGCTTCGTCCCCGGCGTCGAGCCGGGCGCCCGTTACAAGTACCATATCGAGTCGCGCCACCTCGGCTACCGGGTCGAGAAGGCCGATCCTTTCGCCTTCGCCACCGAGGTGCCGCCGCGCACCGCGTCGGTCGTCTGGAGCCTCGATTACGCCTGGCACGACGCCGAGTGGCTGGCCAATCGGCAC
>JBOGTX010000204.1:0-6642 GCA_050695695.1 Chloroflexota bacterium | reverse complement strand
CCTTTTGCTTGGCGACTTCAGCCTGGACGTCCTTCAGTGCGTTTTGCATCGCCTCTGCGGGCGTGAGGCTGAAGGGCGGACTCGCCATCTTGCTGATCCACGGCAGAATCTTCGCGTTCTGGATGTTCCAGAACGTGTTTTCGGGATACGGCATCGACCCCGCGATGACCGGCAGGAAGTCGGCCATCCACTTGTAATCCGCGTTGTTCTGAATCATCGACGAGTAGACCGAGTTGAAGACCGGAGCCTTGCCCGAGCTGATGATCGCCTGTTGGACGTCCTTGTTGCTCGGGCCAAGCAGCCAGACGTAGAAGTCGACGAGCTCCTGGGGGTGCTTGGCTTTGTTGAAGACGGTGAAGGTGTTGGACCAGAAGGGGCTGCCAGAGCTATCGCTGCCCTGCTCCATCAGCGGCACCGCCCCGGTGCCGGCGGCCGACATGCCGAAGATGCGCTGGGCCCAGACACCACGGGAGTTCTGGGCCAGGAAGAGCCCGAGCTTCTTCTTCTGCCACAGATCATAGGCGCCGTCCCAGAGGTGGGGCGGAGTCAGACCGTTCTTCGCCAGGCTGACCAGCCAGTCGCATGCCTTGAGCGAGACGGCGCCGGTCATGTCCAGCAGGCCGTCCGAGGTGTAAGGCGTCTTCGATCCCGAGTGAATCAGCGCCTGGAGGGTCGTGTGCAATCCCTGGTTGAAGGCGTAGGGGGTTACCTTCTGGCTGGCGGCGTAGGTTTCCTTGATCTTCATGGCCGCGTCGAGCGTCGTCGACCAGGTCGGCGGGTTTTCCTTGACTCCGACGCCGTCGGTAAACTGGGTCAGCCACATTTGACCGATGGCCTCGACGCTGTACGGAATGCCGTAGAGCTTTCCCTTGTACGAGATGTCGCTTTTGATCGTCGGCACGAGGTCCGCCACGATCTTCGGCGCGTCCGGCTGGGTCGAGCTCTGAATCAGGCCGTCGACCGGCTGAATCATCTCCGTCTCGACGTCCTGAACCTTCTCGATGAACGGAGTCATGATTCCGTGACCGTCCCAGAGCAAGTTCCCCTGACGGATCATCGCCAGCACTTTCGTGTCCCAGCCAGTGACCGATTGAGTCAGGTTGACCTGGCTTTTGCTATTGGCGTTGTACTGCTTGACCCACTTTGGGAGGTCCCACTCCTGGATCACCCAGCTATCCGCGATCAGCTCGATCGTGGTTTTGCCGCTCGCGGTCGCCGGGCTGGCGGCCACCGGATTCGCCGCGGCTTGGGAAGCCGTGGTCGCCTTGGCAGTTGGTTGAGCGGCCATCGAAGAGCTCGGGGTCGAGGTGGCTGGCGAGCCAGCACTACAGGCCGCCACGAGAACCATCGCTCCGCCGGTCGCGAGCGCTCCCACGAAGCGACGGCGGCTGAATCTGGCGTTCATTGGGCTACCCTCCTTTGAGGTTAATATCTCGCACACCGATACGAATCGACCAACCGCCATCCTAGCTAGCCGTGGCCGCGTTGTCAATCACGGCACCTGATATTTCTCAAGGGCGGAGTCATCCAGGTCGCAACCGAGGCCCGGCCGATCCGGGACGAGGGCGTGGCCCGCCTCGAACTGAATCGGCTCGACGGTCAGGTCGTCTTCGCGGGTCCAGCTTCCGACGAAGTCGCTCGCCAGGACGCAGTTGCGCGCGGCCGCGGCCGCTTGAAGGTAGGAGTGCTCCATGATTCCGAGGTCGTTGCCGGAGCCGTGCCAGCACGCCAGGCCAGCGCCCTCGGCCATTGCCGCGTTGCGGACGAATTGCACCATGCCACCGCCCAGATTCATGCAGTCGCAGGCTTCGGCCTTGATCGCGTTGGCGATGTCGTGCGGATTCCCGAGGTGGAGGGCGATCGGGACGTCGACCGCGGCGCGAATCTGGCGGTACCAGTCAAGATTCCATTTCGGGACCGGATCTTCGTACACCTCGACGCTCGGAAACCGCGCGAGCTGCCGCGCGAGGGCAATCGCCTCGTGGGGACGATAAAAGCGCTCGTTCGGGTCGATCGTGATCCGAAAGTCCGGACCTGCCGCCTCCACGATCGCGCCGATGCGCTCGATCCAGGGATCGTCGATGGCGCACTTCATCTTCACGCCCCCGAACCCTCGGGCTTTGCCCTGGCGAACGTTCCGCGCCGCATCCTCGGCCGTCTGCTGACCGATCCAGAAGTCGGCCTTCACCCGCGTCCGGAAGGCGCCACCCAACAGAAAATGCGCCGGAACCCCGAGCGCCTTGCCAACCAGATCGAAGAACGCCATCTCGAACGCGTCGTGGGCGGGGTTACCGACGCCGGTCCCGCCGCCGATTTCCCAATCGCGGCCGGGATAGGTGACGTCCGGTCGTGGCGGGTTAAGGGGAAGGTATTGGAGTGAGAGCTTCAGCGGATCGAGTCCAACCACCCGCTCGATGCCCGCCTCAACCGCCGAGCGTAGGACGCCGCGGTGGGTCTCGCCGATTCCGCTGAGCCCGTCGTCGGTGTTGAGTCGAATGATGAACTTTGGGACCTGATCCCACCCCGCGGGCCCGAACGCGGGGCTATGGACCGTTCCGGGGATGGTGGGAACGACAACCTTCCAGACGTCGACGCTGGTGATCTTCATCGTCTACCTCGCTCTGGTTCAATATACGCAGAGAGGGTGGCACGACGGCCCCCTGCCGTTGTGCCACCCTCCCGAAAAGGAGCTGGACTTACGGGCGGGGCTCGTCCAGGATCTTCTGCACCGCGTCGTGGGTGGTGGGGTACATCTGGGTCCAGTCCTGCTTCCCGTTGAGGTATTTATCGGTATTCTGGCCGAAGGAATCCTGGTACTCCTGCGCCCGCAGGTTGTAGGGCATGGGAAAAGGATCGATGCCCAACTGGAACCAGGCCGCGCCCTGCTTGTAGATCGGGTACTTTTGCCAGAGCCGCTGATCGAACCAGATCGAATGGCGGCAGTACGGGACCGCGTTGCCATCGTAGCCGGCCCAGAACCCGGCGTCGGTACCGGTCAAGGTGTTCAACAGGTGGAAAGTATCGTCCGGGGATTTCGTCTTCGAATTGATGCTCCAGGTGTTGTAGGAAAGGCACGAGCCGCGGCACCCCTTGGGCCCTTTTGGCCAGAGCAGGGTCGTCCATTTGAACTTGTCGCCGATCGCCTTCCCATCCGCCTGGACCGCGATAATGTTCGTCTGGGCGATCTCCTGGCCGGCGGTGAAGAAGGTGAGGCCAGTCGATCCGGTGGGAAGCTGGTTTGCCGCGGTCGGAACGAACCCATCTCCGATCAGCTTGCGGTACCACTCGAACGACGTCTTCACGTTCGGAGAGCCAAGCTGACCGGTCTTGCCATCGGGCGAGAGCACCCACGAGTCCGGAGTCGCCGCTGGGTCGGGCGTGTCGCTCCAGCTTCGGGTCACCTGCGTCGAATAGAGCGGGCTCGAGTACGACGCGGTGAGCCCCCAGATGTTGTCCTTTGGCTTTGCCGCGCCGCGCACGATCGCATCGAGATCGTCGACCGTCCAGTCGGAGTTGTCCATCTGCGCCTGGGTCAGCGGCTTGACCCCCGCCTTCTCCATCAAGTCGAGGTTCAGCTCCACGACCGCGTTGCCACCCGGGTGAACGATCGTCGGGAAGGTGAAGAGCTTTCCGACCGCGCCCGGATTACCGGTCATGTCTTTGATCACCGAGGGGAAGAAGTCGTCGAACTTGGTTTCGTCGGCGTAGGTCTTGACCAGCGGCATCAGCTCGAGGCAAAGGTTTTTGTACTCCCAGTACGACACCCATCGGGTATGACCGGGGAAGATGTCGGGAAGGGTGCCGGTCGCGCCCTGAGTTAGCACCTTTTGATACATCTGAGCGTAGGGGGTGGATTCCGTCACCACTTTAATGTTCGGATGCGCCTTCATGAAGATGTCGGTGTATCTCGGGTCTTGTTCCCAGCCAACGCCGGGGAACTGCGCTTCGCGGATCGTCACCGCCTGCCCGCTCGTCGATTGCTGGGCCGGAGCGGTGGTCGCTTGCGCGCTCGTCGTGGAGCTCGAGGTGGCCGCGGTCGCCGCGGCCGTTGGCGCCGCCGCGGCGGACGCGGACGTGGGTGCGGCGGCCGGAGCCGACGACGTGGCCGGGGTAGACGAGGTGGACGACGGCGACGAGCCGCTGCACGCCGCGAGCGCCGCGCCAGCCAGAACGGCGCCCCCTCCGAAGGCCAGAAAACCTCGACGGGTGACCTTACCAGACATGCCATTCTCCTTACTTCGTAAATCCGTGAACTAGATCAGCGTGCGCTTCATCCCTTCAACCCGCTCAGCACGATCCCCTCGACAAAGTAGCGTTGAAATGAGAAGAAGAGAATGATCAGGGGAATCACGCTCGTGACCGCGGCCGCCATCAGCAATTGGTCGGTTGGGGTGATCTGAAACTCTTGATCTTTGAAATACCAGATTCCGATCGCCACGGTGAACTTGTCCTGGGTCTGCAGATAGACGACCGGATCCAGGAAGCTGTCCCAGTTCGCGATCACCGTGAGAATCGCCAGCGTCGCGACCGCTGGCTTGCAGAGCGGGATCAGGATTTGCCAGAGCACCCGCGGATAGCTCGCGCCGTCGATGATCGCGGCCTCATCCAACTCGCGTGGGAGGGTCAGCAGAAACTGGCGCATGAGAAAGATGGCGAAGGCGCTTCCGCCAAACCAGGCCGGCACCCAGAGTGGCAGGAGCGTATTCAGCCATCCGACGAGATTAAATTCGATGTAGCGCGGAATCAGCGCGACCTGGCTGGGGATCATCATCGTCGCCAGGGTGATGATGAAGATCACGTTCTTAAAGCGGAAATTGAAGCGGGCAAAGCCATAGGCCACCAGCGTCGACGAGATGACCACCCCTGCGGTGTTGAGGATGACCACCTCGAAGGTGTTGCGATACCAGACGATGAACGGAAACGTCGTAAACGCGATCACGTAGTTGACGAACTGAGGGTCCGCTGGAAAGAGAATCGGCGGGAACAGATACATCTCTTTGACGGTCTTGAGCGAGTCGCCCACCGAGTAGAAGAACGGAAACAGGAACATCAGCGCCAACACGATGGTCACTGGATAGAGGATCATTGACCGTCGCGACCGTCGCCGCCGCGGGGCACCAGACGCCACGGCGTCAGGTGGTAGCCCCGAGCGCGTGCCTTCGAGCGTTGCCATCGTTTAGCTACCCCCACTTCCGCCCTGGTAGAAAACCCAGCTTCGCGAGAAGGCGAAGTTGATCAGGGTGATCAGGAGCACGACGACCAGCAGAATCCAGGCAAGCGCCGCGCCGTATCCCATGCGCAAATATTTGAACGCCTCGTTGTAGATATCCAGCGCGTAGAACCAGCTCCCGTAGTCCGGCCCCCCCTCGGTCGCGACGAACGCGACGGTGAAAACCTGGACCGCGCCGATGATTCCCAGGATCAAGTTGAAGAAGATGGTTGGCGAGATCATCGGAATCACCACGTGGCGGAACTTCGTCCACCAGCCCGCGCCGTCGACCCGCGCGGCCTCTTCAAGCTCTTTTGGAACGCCCTGGAGACCGGCCAGGAAGATGATCATCGCGCCGCCACCCATGCTCGCCCACAGCGCCAACAGGATGAATGACGGAATCACCGTGCTGGTATCGGTGAACCACGGAAAGTCGCAGACGCCAATCGTTCGGCACAGGCCGACGTTGACCGGCCCGAGCTTTGGCTCCAACAGCCAGATCCAGATCACACTCAGCGCGACGCTCGGAGTCAGGCTCGGCAAGAAGAAAAGCGTGCGGTAGAGCGCCGTGGCGCGCAAGCCCTGGTTCAGCAGGATCCCCAGAAAGAGCGAGCCGATGAGCCCGAGTGGCACCATGACCACGGCGTAATAGAAGGTCCGGCCCAACGAAGGCCAGAACAATGGATCGCTGAAAAATGCCTTCTGGTATTGCGCCAGGCCGACCCACTTTGGCGGCGACAGAATGTCGTAGTCGGTGAGACTCAACCAGAGTGAGGCGATGATCGGACCCGCGACGAAGAGGAGAAGGCCCAGGAGCCAGGGCGAGATGAAAAGAATGCCCCAGAGGGCATTCCGCCGTTCCTGGCGCGACTTCGCGCCAACGACCCTGGCGATCAGCCCGGCCGATGCCGTGGGCGACGGCGAGGCAGGCAGAGCTTGATCCATCCCCGACTCCCTGACCAGATTTTGACGCCACTCCAGCGCGCGGGATCAGCCTGATCCGATTGCGCACAATACATCCAACATCAATACCGTGGCGGAAACAGGCTCATACTATCACGTCCCAGTACCCGCGCAACCCACCGGACCGGACAGAGAGCGGTCAGAATTCGGTCAAACCCTGTATACTGAACCTATCCGGACCAACGGGCAGGACGATCACGGGTGATCATCGACACCGGCGACGCGAGAGAGAGCTCGGGCGACACGGATGCTCTCGTCCGTGAGCTGCACGACGCGCTGGTCCACCTGCGGGACCTGCCGATTCAAGGTACTCACCGGCTCGGAACGCTGATCGGTCAGCCGACGCCGCTAGCCCCAATGTCCCTGCGCCAGCTCCTGCTCGACGCCATCGAGAGATTGCGGCCGCCCTCGTACGTCGCGGCGGGCGCGCCGCGCTGGCGGCGCTACCGATACCTTCGCCTTCGCTACGT
>JBOGTX010000203.1:0-7001 GCA_050695695.1 Chloroflexota bacterium | reverse complement strand
ACGCCGGATGGTCGCAGGCGTTCGATCTCGGCCACCGCCGATTTCCCGTCAGCCGCCAGGATCGGTCCACCGGTGAGACGAATGAGCGGCGCGGCGGCGGCGAACGCTTCCCAGGAGCTCGCGGGCGCCAGGATCACCGCGCCGGGGCGATTCGCCAGGTCCGGTGCCGGGATCAGCGCCTGGGAAAGACGCGTCGCCAGGGATGATGGATCGTCGGTGTCCAGGCGCGCCGCGTTCATCGTGTTGAGGGTGAGCAAGCCGGTCGACGGCGACCCTTCGGCACCGGTCAGGGTCAAGGCCCAGATGTAGGCCGGCACGGCGAGCATCAGCAGCGCGACGAGCGTGGAGATGGCGATCGTGGCCCGCGTGAGCAGATCACCCGAGCGCGACACCCTACGCAGCCAGTCGGATCACGCCGATCGGGAGCGACGTCCGTCGTCGGTTGATTTCCCCCGCGCGTTCGCGACGATGCCTCGAGTCCAGCGGTGCCTCCGATGGCGGTGACGCGACATCCTACCGACCGTGGCCTCGGCATGTTCCGTGCCGCCGCAAGGAGGGAGCTAAGACGCGAATCCGAGGGCGCGCACCACCTCGCTGACCCGAGGCAGCGGGTCCTGCCAGAGCCAGTCGACGGAGAGGCGAAAGTCGGGCAACACCTCGCTGCGATACTCGCCGCGCGCGCCGCCGAGGACGAGGTGGTAGCGTCCGTCGGGGCCAAGCTGATAAAACTCGGCCTGTCGACGATCGGGGTCGATCAGCCAGTATTCTTCGACGCCAGCCTGCTCGTACTCGACGAACTTCTCGCCGCGATCGCGCCCCACGCTTTCCGGCGAGATGATCTCGACCACCAGGTCGGCCGCGCCGTCGAGGTAGGTGTTGCGCAGTCGATCGCGGTGCTCCGCGCGTACGAAGAGAATGTCTGGCTCGCGGCCGCGCCGCTGCGGCTCGGGGAGTCGCATTTGAAACGGTGCCGCGTACACCTTGCCAAGCCGGCTGTCGTCAGCCCAGAACCTTAGCACCGCCAAGAGGAATGAACCCAAGTCGGCGTGACGCTCGGATGCCGGTGACGCCATCAATACCTCTCCATCGATCCATTCGGCCAAGGTATCCTCGTCGCACCAATCGAGGAAGGCCTCATAGGTCAACCGCTCGGACGGCGGAGGCCGAACCGATCTGGCCAGGTCGAGGTTCGCGCTCATCTCTCACCTCGCACGCGCCACGCCAGGGCGCCGATAGGTCAATTCTATCACGGCTGGCAGTTCGGAAGCGATCAGGCAGGGATTGGCACCTCGCTCATCAGGCCGAGGGTATTGCCCTCGCTGTCCTTGAAGAAGGCCATCCAGAGCTCGTGGTCGGGCATTCTGGCAATCAGGTGCGGGGCGTCCTCGAAGGCGACGCCGCGCTCGCGGAGGGTGGCGTAGGCCACTGACAGGTCGGCGACCCTGTAATAAATAACCGAGCCGGGGTGATCGAGCTCTGGCCGCTCCGGCGCGCTCAGCATCAGCCGAACGCCGGCGCAATCGAAGAAGGCGAGGCCGGGGGCCTGGAAGAGAAAGCGCATGCCGAGCCGGTCGCGGTAGAACGCGACGGCGCGGTCGAGGTCGTGGGCCGTCACGGCGATCTGGCCGATCTGGGAGAGTCCGAGCGGTCGGGTTGTCTCGTGCGCCATGGGATCTCATCACCTCACCAAGAATTTGGCGTGCCAATCATAGCCCGGGCCATGATAGAAATTCCAAAGTGCTACAATCAAGCCCGACGGTGAGCAAAGCTCGGGTCTCCCCACCCGCGAGCGGATCTCCCCGAAACGTCGACCGACGGAGAGGACGTCGCGCATTGGATCAGGGCTTGAACTGGAGCTTTGCCCGGGCAATCAACGGGATGGCCGGGCACTCCGCGCTGCTCGATCGGCTCGGCGTCTTCCTGGCAAATGACGCGGTCTTTCTGATCGTCCTGGGGGCAGCCACCTGGTGGCTTCTGCCCTTCGGAAGCGATGCTGGCAAGCGCGCGGCGCTCGCGGCGGCCGCGGCGCTGATCGGCGGCCTCGTCGTCGCCTTCGTCATCGCTCACCTCGTCCAGGTGCCCCGGCCGTTCGTGGCCCACCACGTCGACCTGCTGATCCAGCACAGCGCCACCGACTCGTCGTTTCCGAGCGATCATGCCACCGCGTCCTTCGCCGTCGCCAGCACCGCGCTGGCTCGCCGCATGCCGTGGCGCTGGCCGCTCCTCATCGCGGCTGCCCTCGTGGCGATCGCCCGGGTGTACGTCGGGGTCCACTATCCGCTCGACGTGATCGTCGGCGCGCTGATCGGCACCGGCTTCGCGATCGCCTTGTGGCGTCTGGACGCGCGGATCGCGCGCCCGGCCAGCTTCGCGATCGGGGTAGCCCGGCGGCTTCGCCTCGGGTGAGACCGCTATCCCCGGCCCGAGCGCAGGATGCTCCAGGCGAGGTAGACGCCGAGGATCGCGGCGATGATGAAGCCGGTGCCGAAGACAACGCCGGCCCACTGGTCCCAGCCGGGTGGCTTGTACACCGCGATCAGCACCGCCAGGCCGTTCACGAAGGCAGCGGCGATGATGCCAAGGATGATCCGGTTCCCCAGTCGCTCCAGCCGCGCGATCAGCGGCTCGAATCCTTCCGGCCGCATACCCACCTCGAGTCCGCCCCGCTCGATCTCGCCGATCACCCGACGGAGCTGCTCGGGTAGCTCGACGCCCAACCGTGCCAGGTCCATGCTGGCGCGACCCAGCCGCCTGGCCCAGAGGGTCGGCGAATACTGCCGCAGCACCATCCGCCGGGCGTAGGGAACCAGCACCGTCGTCAGGTTGAAAGAGGGGTCGAGCTGGCGCCCGAGCCCCTCGTTCATCGCGACCGTCTTCATCAGCAGGGCGAGGTTCGAGGGGAGTCGCAGTCGGTGGCGACGAATCAGGGCGAGCGAGTCCTCGAACATCGGTCCGATCTCGACGTCCCCGAGCGACTTCCCATAGTACCGCGCGAAAAGGTGGTCGAGGTCACGGCGCAGTCGGTCGCGCGTCGCCCGCCGGCGCGCCACGCCAAGCTCGAAGAGGACGTCGACCAGGCGATAGACGTCCTCGTTGGCCATCGCCACCAGCACGTCGACCAACTGGCCCTGGGTCCGGGCGTCGACCGTCCCCACCATGCCGAAGTCGATCAAGCCGATTCGCCCGCTCGGCTCGATGAAAAAGTTACCGGGGTGGGGGTCGGCGTGGAAGAAGCCGTCCTCGAAGACCATCCGCAGGATGACCTTCGCCGCACGCTCGGCGAGGTCGGACCGGTCGATCCCGGCCTCGCGCAGCCCGACGAGGTCGCTGACCTTGATCCCGTGGATGCGCTCCTGGGTCAGGACGCGGGAGGTGGTGCCCGCCCAGAAGATCCGCGGGATGTGGACGTCGGGATCCCCGGCAAAGTTCTCGGCGAAGCGCTCGGCGCTTCGTCCTTCGCGGACGTAGTCGAGCTCGGCGTCGAGGGTCTGGGCGAACTCCTGGGCGAGGCCGACGACGTCGTACTGTTCGGCGATCTCCCAGTGGCGACTCGCGGTTGTCGCGAGGTTTTGGAGAATCTCCAGGTCCTCCGCCACCTGCTCGGCGACCCCGGGGCGGCGCACCTTCACCACCACCTCAGTCCCGTCGAGCAGGGTGGCGGCGTGCACCTGCCCGATCGAGGCCGCCGCGAGCGGGGTCGAATCGAAGCTGGCGAAGACGTCCGCGATCGGGCGCCCCAGCTCGGCAACGACGATGTCACGGACGATCTCGGTCGGAACCGGCGTCGTCTGGTCTTGCAGTCGCGCGAGCTCGTCGAGGTACTCGGGAGGCAAAAGGTCGGAGCGGGTCGAGAGAATCTGGCCGAGCTTGATGAAGGTCGCGCCCAGCTCGCCCAGCGCCATCCGCAGGCGAACCGGCGCGCCCTTGGTACCGGTGGGCACGCCGTGGCCGATCAGCCCTTGGGGAAAGGGAAGGAAGCGCTCGAGACCGACGATGCTCACGACAAAGCCAAGGCCGTGGCGCACCAGCACCTCGGCGATCTGGCGATATCTCTTCAGATGAGCGGTTCCCCGGCGCTCGCGCACGTCACTTCCTCGGGCCCCGTCCCCTATCAGCCTAAACGATCCGAAGCGATCGGCACAACTTTATCCGGTGGACAGGGCATGGGAAGTCTAACATATTTATGTCAATACAGAGATGCCTTCAGCCCGACGATCGACCAGGCGAATCCGGGGAGCAGTGGCGAGGTCAGGGTATCCTCGGCGGTCAGGGTGGCGACGTGAGCGAGCCGCGCGTTCTCGCGACGATACACCTGGAGCGTCAGGTCGCGCCAGTCGGCGATCCAGTACTCGCGGACACCCCGCCGCGAGTAGAGCTTGAGCTTGACCTCGCGGTCGCGCTCCTCGTTCTTCGGACCGGGCGAGAGAACCTCGACGACGAGATCGGGGGCCAGGTGTAATTTCCCATCGTCGCCCAGCACCCTCGCCAGGCGCTCCCGGCTGATCCAGACCAGGTCCGGCGCGACCGCCTCGTCCTCGGCGAAGATCACGCCCGGCGCTTCGATCGCCAGCCCCGCGCCTTCGCGCTCGTTCCAGGACACGATGGCATAGTACAGCCGCCCGCACGCGAGCTGATGGCGCCAGTGAGGCTGAGTCGACACGTAGAGCTCTCCGTCGATAATCTCGTACCGGTTCCCGTTTTCCGGCAGGAGATCGAGATCGTGGATCGTGAAGCGCAGCTCGGTGGACACGTCTCTCTCCCCCCGTGGATGATCGCCGCTTCAATCAGTATACGTCAGATCGATTCAGCCTGACACCGGGGCGGCGGCAACCGATGGCTCGGCCGGCCTGGTGTAGAGGCGGCGGTCGTCCGAGGTGAGGCAGCGGCCGGTGGCCAGGTCGAACTGCCAGCCGTGCATGGTGCAGGTGAGGACGCCGTCGCGCACCTCGGCGAAGCGAGTCAGGTCGGCTTTCAAGTGCGGGCAGCGCCGCTGGACCAGGTAATTGCCGCACTGCCAGAGCTCGTGGACCGGCGACCGCTCGGCGTAGTAGCCCTCGGCGTATTGCAGCCGTTCGGGCGTCAGGCACTTGAAGAAGTTGTAGACGTACTCGTTGTAGGCGCCCTCGCGCTCGGCCTCGAATCGACAGGACAGGAACAGCGAGTTGACCCAGTCCTCCTCGCCGGTCAGCAGGCAAGCTTCGACCAGCGCGCGGTCGGCGTAGAACCGGTAGCGACACTCCTGGCCGTTCCAGCGGTCGACCTTTCGATGGACGAAGTCGACGACGAAGCGTTCGTCCCCGCAGTCGAGCAGGACGTAGGCGTTGACGCCGGCGCAGGTGAGGTCGGCCATCGCCAGGATCGGCTCGAACCGGGCCTTGAGGGCCGGTAGGAGGTCTACCACCCCGCGCGGCCAGCCTGCCTTGATCGCCTGGATCCGCGGTCGAGCCCGGGACTGGTAGGCTTCGAGGTAACCGCGCTTGTCGGCGAAAATCCGCGCGATCTCGGCATCGGGCATCGGGTGGGAAATCCGGCAGGACTCCCCGACCAGCTCGATCGTGCTGCCCGGCACGACCAGGTGTCCCTGGTCGTTGCCGTGCGCGTGCATGTAATCGAGAAAGACGGTTTGATCGCAGAAAATGTTGGTCGGATCGTCGTCCAGATCGTTCAGGTAGAAAAGGTCGTCGTCGAGGAAGCAGGGCGGGCCGGCCGACGGGAAGACGTGGGTCGCGCCGACGCTGGTCGCGTAGCGCAACGCTCGCGCCTGCTGGTTCTCGCGCTTCTTCTTGCCAAGCGCCGCCTTCGCCCTGGGAGGAAGGCGATAGACCATCGGGTACCAGATCGCGCCGGAGAACTGGAGGAAGTGGGCGTGGAAGGGGCGCAGCGACTCGAGGGCGTCGACGTCCAGCGGGTGGGCATCGTTCTGGTTGAAGAGGCGCGTCTCGCCGTCGTCGACGACCAGCGACGAGTCGCCGATCGGCCCGTCGCTCGGCGCGGTCAGGGCGATGATCGTGAAGCGGAAGCCGCCGGCCTCGACAGTCTGGCCATTCTTCGTCTTGATGAACGACCGGAACCCCAGGTCGCGCAGCTCGCGCTCGAGCCGATCGACCGGAAAGTCCGGCAGGAGCACCGTCGCGTCCTTCGAGACGTGCGCGGCGAGGAACTCGGGGTCGAAGTGATCGTGGTGCAGGTGCGAGATGTAGAGAAAATCCGGATGGCCAATCCGGTTGGGATCGACCGCCGCGTTATCGGGAAAGGGGAGCCACGAGGCGAAGTAGGCCGGATTGAACCAGGGGTCGCAGAGAACGCTTCCCGCCATCGTTTGAATGAACAGGCCGGCTTGCCCGAGAAAGGTAATCTCCACGCTGTCATTCCTGTTGCTCGTCCAGAGATGGATTGGCGATTGCCGGGGGTGAGGAAGCGGGAGAGCGGTTTGGACCACGAAGGGCGCGAAACGGCGCGGAAGAGCGCGAAAAGCTCAACCGACACCTGATCTGGGCAAGGCATGAACACCACCGCTGAGCAATCGCCGGGACGATGCTGACGTGTTCCCTACAAGAACTGTGCCGCCCGGTCAGGCGCTCCTGCGCGGACGACGAGCGTATCGCATCGACGCGACGACGCTTGCCGGTGCAGCCGCCAGGATGGGCTCAGTCATCATTCCGACCCACCGTGAATTCGGCGCATCTACTGCTCACCTGCGCCGCTCATGATCCCTTTCGTCGTCAGCCGGTCAGGCACCGACACACTCAACGGCTCGGATTCGGCAATGAGCAATTCTTCTCTTGACCCCTAGCCTGCTGAGTGCTATAAGCACGTCAACCGGCTGACCACTCTCATGCGGCACCTTGATCGAGGTCTCGGCATGCGCTCGCGGGCTCGCGGCGTCCTGGCCCTCGTCATCCTGGCGGTCATCGGCGTGCTGAGCGCGCGGTCAATCGCCACGGCTCAGGGGCCCGCCGCCGATCGCGTTTACCTTCCGCTGGTCGCGAACGGCCCGGCGT
>JBOGTX010000202.1:0-2697 GCA_050695695.1 Chloroflexota bacterium | reverse complement strand
ACGTTCATGCGAATGTGCTCCTCATCCGAACTTGTGTATACGAGGCTTCCACCGGCCCATCCTAGCACGGCTCGCCCTGAGATTCAATGTCCGGGCAGTGGGGAGGGAGCTTCGACGCCCTGTCGGGTGAGCTCCCCAGCGTTCTTCGTGTAGACGGCGCAGCCATCCCGAATGGCCAGGGTGGCGAGGTAGGCATCGACGAATGCTAGTCCCGCCGTGTCACGCCAACGCTGAACGGTGCTGACCATGACGCTCTTGTCACCGGTCACCCCGTCCCAGCCGAGAATGGCCAAAAGACATTCCGCGACCTCCGATCGAGTCATCCCTTTTCGATAGTGGGGGAGAGCGTACGACAGCTCGTGGAGGACCAGCGGCTCGATCCGGGCCCGTCGCCGACCGACCTGCAGCGCTTCAAGGAATCCGAGGCACTCCTCGGCGTGCTCGTCCCGAGTCTGGGCATGGATCAAGACGTTCGTGTCAAGGAGTCCATCAGCCATTGGGCGGTCCGAGGATCCGCGCCGCCGCGTATTCCTGCCAGGATCGCCGATCGGCGGCCTCGTCGATCGGCCCGGCGATCGGGAACCGTTCGCGAAGCTCACGCGGGCTCAGCCTCGGTAGGACGGTCACGATCATGCGGCCCGGGCCAAGCACTTCAATGTCCAGCACGTCCCCACATTCGATCCGCGCCGCGCGACGTACCTCCCGCGGCAGCGTTACCTGGCCTCGACTCTGTACTTTTCCTAGAGACATTCGTTCATCCCGACTCGCGCCTCAATGCACTATAGCACACGGTTGTCGAGTGGTATGCATTCCAGGAGCGGGTGAGCGGGCGTCACCGGCACGTGGCCGGTGACAGGCCCGTCGCCTTGGGATATCTTCGTGTCGCGCCGCATGCGGCGCGCGTGGGCTTGCTTTGGTCTCGATTCGGCCACGAATGTACTTCTTCTTTATATTCCAAGAGTATAGCTCCCGCACTCATTCATCGAATCGCGATTGACCGAACACCAGCGGGCAATGGCATCCCGCCTGGTACTTTCTTCCTACTTGACCAGGCGGAAGGTCACTCCTATCCTTGCGACACGTTCCTACCGACGGACGTGGAACCAAAGGGTAGCTGGGAGGGTGCGCTTCATAAAGCGGGTTCGAGTTGCGAAGAGACTCCTCCACATTCTGGTCATCCTCGGGCTGCTCGGATCCGACCTCGGGATCAGTCCGCCCCAAATCGCGCACGCCAGCACGCCAGATACGATCAGCTACGTCTACGACGGCCTCGGGCGCGTCGCGGCGGCGACGGATCCCGCATCGGACACGGCGATCTATCGCTACGATCCGCTGGGCAACCTGCTCAGCCTCGCCCGTCAGAGCTCCTCGCTGGTCTCCGTGCTTCAGTTCACTCCCGGGGCCGCGCCGGTTGGCGCGTCGGTGACGATCTATGGCACGGGATTCAGCGCGACGCCGAGCCAGAACACGATTGCCTTCAATGGCACCACCGCGACGGTGACCTCCGCGACCCCAACGCAGCTCGTCGTTACCGTTCCCACCGGTGCCACGTCCGGCCCCATCGCGGTCACCAGCCGCGCCGGCTCGGCGACGAGCTCCGGCTCCTTCACGATCGGCAATCCCCGCGCGCCCAGCATCGCGAGCTTCAGTCCGACGGTGGGGACGGTCGGCACGGCCATCACCCTGACTGGCGCCAACTTCGACCCCTCGATCGCGAACGACCGGATTGTTTTCAACACCTCTCAGGTGGCCGCCAGCGCCGCGTCGTCCACCAGTCTCGGCACGACCGCGCCACCCGGCAGCTCGGGGCGGATCACCGTCACGACGCCCGATGGGACCGGAGTGAGCACGAGCGACTTCTTCCTCGCGCCCGCGCCGTACACCGCCGCCAACGTCGTCGCGACCGGACGCATGGCGATTGGGGATACGAACCAGGCAGTGAACGTCGGGACCACCGGGGGCATCGGTCTGATGCTCTTCGATGGCACCGCGGGGCAGCGGGTCAGTCTGAATATCACGAACGTGACCTTACCCGGGCAGTGTTGTGGATACAGCGCGGGCACGGTGTCGATTCTCTCCCCCGCCGGCGCGAGCATCGCGGGCACCAGCGTGAACGGCGGCAGCAACGCCTTCATCGACGCGACCACTTTGCCCGCGACCGGTACCTACACCATTTTGCTCGCTCCTTCCAGCGGTCTCACCGGCGGGGTGAGTCTGAGCCTCTTCAACGTCGTGGACATCGACGGCGGATCGATCAACGCGGACGGCTCCTCCCATACCGTGACGACGACCACACCCGGCCAGAACGCGCGTTACAGATTCGCCGGCACGGCCGGCCAGAACGTCAGTCTACTGCTGACCAACGTCACCCTGCCCCAGCAGTGTTGCGGGTACGTGGCGGGGAACGTCTCGATCATCGCGCCCGACGGGAAGACGACCGTCGCGAGCACCAGCGTGAATGGGGGGAACAACGCCTTCATCGACCAGACGGCCTTGTCCTCCGCCGGAACCTACACGATCCTCATCGATCCGCTTGGTCCCTTCACCGGCGCGGTGACGCTCCAGCTCTATACCGTCGTCGACGTGACCGGGACGATCAGCGCCGACGCCTCCGCGCACAGCTTCACGATCACCACGCCCGGTCAGAACGTCCGTTACAGCTTCGCGGGCACGGCGGGCGAGAGCATCAGCGCCGAG
>JBOGTX010000201.1:0-2953 GCA_050695695.1 Chloroflexota bacterium | reverse complement strand
TCGGCCGGGTCAGGTTCGCGCGCACGAATCCGAAGCGCCCCAGCTTTGGCTCGTAGACGCGGACCCAGGATGACGTTTGCGGCTCCACGACCAGCAGCGGCGTCTCCGAGGGCAGGGCGATGCCGGTGCCCCGGCGGTCATCCGGGACCGACCAGAGGATCGCCGACGCCTGGGAGTCGATCCAGTGCCCATCGTAGTGCAGCGGGAGATCCGCCAGATCCGACGACTCGCCCAGCGCGAGCCGGGTCTCCCGAAACACGAGCTCGAGCGGGGAATTGGTGTAGGCCAGGGAGTTCGATCCAAAGCTCACGACCGCGAAGGTCGACGGCCCGGCGTAGAGCGGGGAGAACGCCGCGATGCCGAGGCCGGCGCAGATGGCCGCCGAGCGCGCGAGGATTCGCCAGGGAGACTCGACGGTCTCCTTCCACCAGGCAAGGAGAAAGAGCGGGATGAGCATGATCGCGGTGTACTTCACCAGCGCCGCGAGGGCGAGCGCCGCGATTGCCGTCGAGCGGCGCTGGCGGGTCCACGACCAGAGGCTGACGATCAGCAGGCTGGCCATCAGAATGTCGTTGTGGCCGGCCTCACCAGTCTCGATCAAGAGCAGCGGATTCCAGGCGAAGAGCAGTGTGCCAAACACCCGGCGCTCCGGACGCAGGCGCCCGAGGGTAGACCAGAGGAACAGCGTCCCAACCACCGCCGGGACGACCGCCATGGCTTTGAAGATGAGCAGGGTCGGGCCGACCCGGGCGCCGGCGATCAGCGGCGCGAGCGCGCTCAGGTAGGTCCAGATCGGGCCATAATTCGAGGGCTGATCCTTCCAGAAGATGGCCGAGAACAGCGGATCGAACGGGTAATCTCGCGGGATCGCGACGTAGGGATTATCGTGGTACCAGGCGAAGATGTGGCTGTAGAACGCGTAGCTGAAGATGTCCTGCGAGGAAAGGTAGGGTTGGATCGCGAGCCAGACGCAGATCGCGGCCTGGGCACCGACGATCAGCCAGAGGTGTCGTCGTTCTCCCCGTCGCTTCGCCAGTCCCCACGCCGCCGCCAACGCGTAGCCGCCAAATCCGAGCACCAGGGCGAGCAGAAAAAGAAAACCGGCGATCGCCAACCAGCCCGGCGAGGGCGCGAGCAGCGCGAGCACCGGCTGATACAGGTGATCGTCCAGCCAGTAGGCCGGCCCGCCAATCCGCGATGGATACCACTCCAGCCCGGCGCCGGCCACCACGGTGAGGACGATTCCCAGGATGAGAAAGAAAAGTCCAAACACGCCCCGAAGAATCGCAACTCACGTTCCAGCGATGGCCACGCCGTTCAATCCTGGTCGAGGATCTCCGCGCCGGTCGCCGACAGATCCACCGCGAGCGCGTGGCCGGCCACACCATTCATGCGCGCCGCCCGTTCGAACGCGTCGACGATCGGCGCGGCATCGTCCGGGGCAAGCGCCATCAGGGCCGAGCCAGCGCCCGAAAGCCAGGCCCCGAGCGCGCCCGCGCCTAACGCGGCCTCGAACAGGCGAGGCATCGCCGGAAAGAGGACCTGGCGGTACGGCTGATGAAGTCGATCCTGGGTCGCGGTTCGGAGCAGCTCCAGACGCCCGGTCGCCATCGCGGCGACGAAGAGGGCCGCGCGGCCAACGTTGAACACCGCGTCTTCGAGTGGCACCCGCGCCGGCAGGCGGCGGCGCGCCTCTCGAGTCGAGATCGTAAAGCCGGGGAGGAAGATCACCGCCCGAAGCCCATCCGGAACCGGAATCTGGACCGTCGTCAACCGTCCGCCCTGCGCCACCGAAAGAACCAGGCCACCGAGCATGGCGGGCGCGACGTTGTCGGGGTGGCCCTCGATCTCCAGCGCCACCCGGAGCAGGTCAGCTCGGCTGAGCGGGTCCCCGGCGAGTCGGTTGGCCACCAGCAGCCCCCCGACGATCGCCGTCGACGAGCTACCCAGGCCACCGGTCATGGGAATGCGATTGAGCATGCGCAGTGAAAACGGCGGCGCCGGGCGACCGATCACGTCGTGGAAGCGCAGGACGGTGCGCGCGACCAGGTTGGCGCGATCGCGCGGGAGCGTGTCGGAGCCCTCGCCGGAGATCTCCACCCGAAACGGGCCCTCCGGGATCAGCGCGACGTCGTTGTGCAGGCGGAGCGCCAACCCCAGGCAATCGAACCCCGCGCCCAGGTTCGCCGAGGTGGCCGGAACGCGGGCGACGATCATCGTTCCACGCGGATGAAAGCTGACAGATCGCGCACGACCTCGAGGGTACGAATGACGTCGAGGGCGGCGGCCATGCCGCGCTCGGCCGCCTGGTGCGTCATGATGACGATCTCGGCCACTCGCGCCGTCTCGTCGGTCTCGTGCTGCATCACCGAGGCGATGCTGATTCCGTGGTCGCCCAGCACGCGGGCGATCTGAGCCAGGACGCCCGGTTGATCGGTCACCTGACAGCGCAGGTAGTAGCGCGACCGCGTCTCGCCGAAGTCGACCACCGGGCGCCGGTGGTGAACGATTTCCACCCGGTCGATCACGGCGCGCTGCAGGTTGTGGGCGACCGCGCAAAGGTCGGCGACGACCGCCGAGGCGGTCGGGCGAGCGCCAGCCCCACGTCCGTAGAGCATGAACTTGTCGATCTGGTCGCCGTCGATCAAAACCGCGTTGAAGACTCCTTTGACGCTCGCGAGGTGGTGGTCACGGGGAATCATCGTCGGCCGCACCGACGCCTCGATACCGTTCGGCCCGACGTCCGCCGCGGCGAGCAGCTTGATGACGTACCCCATGCCGGCCGCGTATTGAAAGTCCTTCTGGCGCAGCCCGCGGATGCCAACGTGCTCGACCTGACCTGGCCGCACGTTCGTGCGAAACGCGAGCGTGCTAAGAATCGCCAGCTTGTACGCCGCGTCGACGCCGTCCACATCGTTCGACGGGTCAGCCTCGGCGTAGCCGAGCTGTTGCG
>JBOGTX010000200.1:0-5076 GCA_050695695.1 Chloroflexota bacterium | reverse complement strand
ATCAAAACCGACCGACGCGTCGGTCGGTTTTGATGATAGCAGGCGCATCCGTCGCCGGCAAGAGCTACGGCGTCAGGTTCCGCGCCCTTCGTAGGCTCGCTCGCGCACACGCTGCCAGGCCCCCTCGATCACATCTGGCTGAAGCCCATTCCCCCGGAACGTCGCCCGGCGCAGGCGAAACGTACCGCGCTGAGCGCGCTCTTCAAGAACTCGACGTAGCCCGTCTTCCACCAGATCCCGCAAGGTAACTCCCTCGCTCACCGCGGTCGCGTCGCCAGTCGCGGGGCCGGGTTGCCGAATCGACGCTGGTGACCGGTACGACGATCAGATGCTGCCGATCAGCTCGGCCAGGGTAATGGCGGTCTCGTCTTCGACGACGGCCTGGGCGTCCGGTTGGAGGAACGCGATCAGATCGAAGACGCGCTCGACGTCGGCGCGAGGATCCTCGCTGCGCGAGGATTGAATCACGTGGCGGACGGCGCGACGCAGGCGCTCTTCGCGCTCGCGCGTCATCGCCCCCGCCCGGGCTTCATAAGGGGAGCCGCCACCTCTGGATCCGTACCACATTGCACACCCCTCCAACGCGAGTCCTGGCGAACTCGCAATCAATCGCGGATGCGCTCACCCGACCCCGGTCCCGGCCACGACGGGCATGCCCGCTCGTCGTGGCGACACGCGCCGCTCTCGCGAGCGACGACCGGTCCGACGGTCTTGCCCGCCGGGCGCGTCAGGTCCGGGGCGTTATGGCCAACCCTCGATTCGCTCGCTTACATCAGCTCCCGGACGAGCTTCCGGGCCAGCTCCGGGGCCACCCCAAGTGGCCGCCGCGCCAGCGCTCCGCCCTCCGCGAGCACCGGCTCGAGCTGATCCAGGCTCGGCAAGTCCTCGCGCTTCCAGAAGAGCCCGATCGGAAGCGCCTCGCCCCACTCGTAGCCGCGCTCCATGGCGGCGTGGAAGTCGGTCGGGTCGTGGCCGCGCTCCTCCAGCTTGTAGATGCGCTGCTTGAAGAAGTCGTGGGTGTTGTCGTGGTTGAACGTCACGCACGGGCTGAAGGCGTCGATCAGGGCGAAGCCTTTGTGGGTGATGCCGCCCTTGATCAACTCGACCAAGTGCTTGACCTGCCCGGTGTAGCCTCGAGCCACGTAGGTGGCGCCGGCGGCGATGGCGAGCGGGATCGGATTGATCGGGTTCTCCACGTTACCCACCGGCGTGCTCTTCGTCTTCATGCCCTTGACGCTGGTCGGCGAGGTCTGTCCGGTCGTCAGGCCGTAGATCTGGTTATCCATGACGATGTAGGTCAGGTCGACGTTGCGCCGCATCGTGTGCAGGAAGTGGTTGCCCCCGATGCCGTAGCCGTCGCCGTCACCGCCGGTGACGACGACCTTCATCTCGTGGTTGGCCAGCGCCGCTCCGGTTGCCACCGCCAGCGCGCGGCCGTGCAGCGTGTGCATGCCGTAGGTGTTGATGTAGCCGGGGAGGTTCGACGAGCAGCCGATGCCGCTGATCGTCATGACCTCGTGGGGCCGCAGGCCAAGCTCGGCGATCGCCTGCTTCAGCGCGGCCAGCACGCCGAAGTCGCCGCAGCCGGGGCACCAGTCGGGATCGGCCTTCCCTTTTAGATCCTTGATGGTTACCGGCGGGCGAGCCATTAGCTTCTCCGAGGCGCCCGGAACCTCGGCGCCGGGTACGACGACGCTCATTTGCAACCCTCCCTAAACCATGACCTCGTGGACCGGCACGTACGGCCTGGCCGCCCCGGCCAGGATCGCCTTCACGCCGGCCGCGATGTGGTGCGGCATGAACGGCTCGCCGTCGTACTTGCGAATGTGGCCGTCGGCCACGATGCTCGTCTCCGAGCGCAGGTAGCGCGCGAACTGGCCGCTGTAGTTGTTCTCGACGATGATCGTCCGCTTCGCCCGGGCGACGATCGCCGCGATCGCCGCGGCGTGCAGCGGCACCAGCCAGGTGACTTGCAAGTTGTTGGCGGCGATGCCCTCGGCGGCGAGCTGCTCGATCGCCTCGCGGATCACCCCCCGTGTCGAGCCCCAGCCGATCAGCGTCACCTCCGCGTCCTCGGCGCCGAACAGGGTGGGCGGCGCGAGGTGTTCGAGAACGCCCTTCATCTTGCGCATGCGCTTCTCGTGCATCGCCTGGCGCTTGTGCGGGTTGGTGAACTCGTCGGAGATCAGCACGCCGTCCTGGTCGTGCTCGTCGGTCGCCACCACGTGCACGTAGCCCTCGGTCCCCGGGAATGCCCGCGGTGAGATGCCACTCGGCGTAATCTCGTAGCGGAGGTACTCGCTGCCCGACAGGTGGCCATCCATCCCGTGGCCGTTCGACCCGACACCGTCCGTCGCCTCCAGACCGACGATCTCGCCGCGATCGATCGGTTGGTTGAAGTCGAGCTCGGCCGGGTCGATGCTGAAGCGCCCCTCGGAGAGCAGCAGGTCAGACATGATGATCCCGGGGCACTGAAAGCGATCGACCAGGTTGAAGAGCCGGGGCACGATCTGGAAGCACTCCTCGATCGAAGTCGGCGCCACGACGAGCCGCGGGTAGTCGCCCTGGCCGGCGCCCAGGACCTGCCACAGGTCGCCCTGCTCGGTCTTGGTGGGGACACCGGTGGCCGGACCGGCGCGCTGCACGTCGATGCAGACCACCGGCACCTCCATCATCGCCGAGGCGCCCAGCGCCTCGGTCATGAGCGCGAAGCCGCCGCCGGAGGTGGCACACATCGCCCGCGTGCCGGCGTGCGCCGCGCCGATCGCCATGTTCATCACGCCCAGCTCGTCCTCGACCTGGCGGACCATGATCCCGAGCTGCCGACCGTGGGAGGCCATCCAGTGCAGCACGCCGGTGGACGGACTCATGGGGTAGGCACAGTAGAAGCGCACCCCCGCCGCCGCGCCGCCCATCGCCAGCGCCGTGTTGCCATCCACGAAGGCGAGCGGCTTGCCCAGGTCGGGCAGCGGCACCGGGAAGGGACGGAAGTGATCGTCGGCGTAGGCGTAGCCGGCGCGCGCCACCGTGACGTTCTCGGCGACGACCGCCTCGCCCTTCCGCCGGAACTGCTCGGTCAGGATCTCCTCGAGCGCCTTGAACTCGACGCCCATCAGCCGAAGGACGGCCCCGAGCGCGAGCGTGTTCTGGACCAGGTCGCCCTTGACGCCGGGCGCCAGCCCCTTGACCGAGAATGGGCAGAGCTGCACGCCGGCGGCCGGCTCGCCGGGCCGGATGCGGTCGGCATTGTAGAGCACCGCCGAGCCGGCGCCCATGAGCGTCAGGTGCCGGTCCATGGTGTCCTGATTGAGGGCGATCAGCACGTCCAGCTTGTCGCCGTGGCTCAGCACCGGCTGGTCGCTGGTCCGTAGCGTCAGGAAGATGTGCCCTCCGCGGATGATCGACTGGTAGGCATCGTACACGTTCACGTGCAGCCCGCGCCGCACCAGGATCCGCGCCAGGATATTGCCGGGGGTGGCGATGCCCTGGCCGGCCGCTCCCCCGATGGCGGTTGCCAGATCGATGGTTCGCATACCCACTGACTCCAGATTCCTCGCGGCGCGTCGGATTGCCAGGTCGCGCCGGATGGCCGAGCTTTCCAGTCGCATACTAGCACCGCCGGGCGATGCGAGTCAACGAGGATCGCGCGATAGCGCCTTTGGGTGATAGCGCCTTGCGATCCCCCTTTTTGATGCGGACCAGAAGGTGCCCGCCGCGATCGCGTCGCCGTCTCGATGGTGGCGAGCTGCTGGGCGGTCGGAGCTTAGCGAATGAGCTCGAGGTGCTGGTCGATCTCCCGTTGGTAGGCGTCGACCGCGACCTGCTCGACCTCGTCGATGCCGACTGGCCGACCCAGCTTTCCCGATTCCAGCGCCGCGTACACCATGGCCACGTCGCGGCGCGCGACCTCGCCGGTCACCTCGGGTGGCTGCCCGGTCCGGATGCACTCGCCGAGCTCGTAGTATTCCAGGGCCAGGATCTTCGCGTCGGTCTCCGGGAACGGGTACTCGTACGTCCAGGCCCGCTCGCCGCCGAACAGCGCGGCCGCCAGCGGACTCAGCCGGTAGCTCGGCGCGTAGTCCAGGATCTCCGCCCCAACAACCTCTTTTCCGCCGTCCAGGAATAGCTTCAACGGCCGACCGTTGCGGTCGCCGGGAGACACCAGGCTCCCCTTGCTTCCGTAGACGACGCGGGCGTGATGCGGTTGGCCGTGGCCGGCGTGGTGCTGGATCCACTGCCCGACCGCTCCACTCGCGAAGCGGACGTATCCGAACAGCGCGTCTTCGCCGGTCGCCTCGATCACCTCGGGCACGTTGTCGGCCCACTTGCGGTAGAACCCGCCCTGCCCGCTCGCGTCGCCCTTGAAGCGGCGCGGCTCGTAAAGTCGGCCTTCGCCGAACACCGACACCGGCTCGCCCAGGTAATAGTGCATGATGTCGGCGTTGTGGACGCCGACGTCGAGGACGACGGTTCCCCGCAGCTTCAGATGGCGCCAGGGGGTGATGATCATTCGATTGGCCCCGCCGATCGAGGTCTCGAGCATGAGCTGGGGCGTGCCGATCGCGCCGTCGGCGATCAGGGCGCGGGCCAGACGGTTGATCGGGTCGCGCCGAAAA
This sequence comes from Chloroflexota bacterium, assembly GCA_050695695.1. Classification (GTDB taxonomy): domain Bacteria; phylum Chloroflexota; class UBA6077; order FW602-bin22; family CADDYW01; genus JAJPKB01. The sequence goes on along the minus strand of JBOGTX010000200.1, from coordinate 460 downwards.
TTCTCGGCCACCGAGAGGATCTTGCCGTTTCGGCGGGCCGCCTCGAGGATCAGGTTGCAGCCCCGTAAGGTGAGCGCCAGCGGCTTCTCGCACTGGACGTTCAGTCCGGCGTCCAGGCAGGCGCTGGCGACCCGATGGTGCGAGGCCACGTCGGTGGGGACGTCGACCCCACGAATCTCGGGCATGGCCGCGACCATCGCGCTCAGGTCGGTGAAGACCCGCGGGCGCTGGCCGAGCTGCTGGGCCGCCTCGTCGGCAAGATCGTTCGCGTTCTGGGGGTTGATGTCACAGACCGCGACCAGATCGACGTTGCGAAAGTCCGATCGGTAGAGCGCGGCGACGCCGGTGAGGTGTCGCCGTCCCATCCCCCCGCAGCCGACGATGGCAATCGGAATACGTTCCATGGCAGGATCCTCCTGATCAGCTCAGCCCGATCGGAGACTCTGCCGAGCGAACGGGC
>JBOGTX010000199.1:0-19826 GCA_050695695.1 Chloroflexota bacterium | reverse complement strand
CGGGTGTACTGCGGGTACTCGAGCAGGCCACTGCTGATCGACTCTTCGGCGAGCGACTCGGCGGCCCCGAGCACGCCCGGCACGAGGCGCGCCACCGCGTCCACCAGTGCCATCGCCGGTAGCTCGCCGCCGGTCAGGATGAAATCTCCGATCGAGATCTCGTCGGTGACCAGGTGCTGGTGGACGCGCTCGTCGACGCCTTCGTAGTGGCCGCAAATCAGCACGAGGTGATCTTTTCGGGCGAGGTCCTCGGCGACTTGCTGGGTGAAGCGGCGCCCGACCGGCGTCAGCGCGATCACGTCGGGCGACCCTCCCCAGCCTTCGCCTCGGGCCTGTTCGCGAACGAACCCGACGGCATCGAAGATTGGCGACGCCTTCATCACCATTCCCGCGCCGCCGCCAAACGGGTAGTCGTCGGTCGTGTGGTGGCGATCGGTGGCGAAGGCGCGAATGTCGTGGATGCGAATGGTCAGGAGGCCGGCGTCGACCGCGCGTTTGAGGACGCTGATCCCAAACGGTCCCTGGAACATGTCCGGGAAGATCGTCAGAATGTCGAACCGGATCATCCCTTGAACCACTCCTGTTCCAGATCGGAGATTCGGCCCTTCGCCTTCAAGGTCGTGACCTGCTGGTCAATGGCTCGCAGCAGCTTTTGATCGCCGGTTCGGACCGCGATCACGAAGGGCGAAGGCGTCAGTCGCCGTGGCCGGGCGACGAGTCCGGGAATCTGGCGCGACCAGATCGTGCCGGTCACCGCGTCCACGATCGCGCCGCGTAGCTTTTTCTCGGTAAGATCGGCCTGGATCTCCGATTGATCGTCGAACTGCTGAAATCGGTACCCGGTCAGCATCGGTCGAAGCTCATCCTGGTCGAGATCGGCGTCCGAGCCGCTCTCGATACCCAGCACCGGGGGCGAGACGCTCGGGTCCTCGACCAGAATCAGCCCATCGTCGTAGTACGGCACGCTGTAGGCAATCGTCTTCAGGTAATCCGGGTCAGGGGAAACTCCGCCAATGATCGCGTCGAACTTGCCAACGTCGAGGGCGTCGAAGATGCTTCCGAAGTCGATCGAGACGAAGCGAACCTTCACGCCGAGCCCCTGGCCGATCGCATTCGCGAGGTCGACGTCGAAACCGGCGAGGTGTCCGTGGCCGTCGTCTACCTCGAACGGGGGATAGCTCGGGTCAAGCCCGATCACGATCACCCCGGCCTTTTGAACTCGTTGCAAGCTGAGGTCCGGCGCCGGCTTCCGGGTGCTCAGGTACCAGATGCCCGCCACGATGACGAGCAGCGTCACGCCAACCGCGAGCCAGCGGAACCGCGAAGCCATCAGGCGCGACGGAACGCTTTGGCTTGACACCCGTCGACGGAAAGCCATGAAGACTCCTCATCCGGGCACAACGCGACATTGCCGGAACGAAGGTAACCCGGGCGCGCGGGCGTCTCGCCCGCCCGGACCATCCCGACGATGGCGGGCGAGACGCTCGCGCTCCCAGCAAAAATCCCGACGATGTCGCCGTTTACCCCTCACTCCCAGGTCGCGTCCCGCCGCTCGGTCGCGACCCGCTGGTAGACCTCGATCGTTTTCCGGGCGATTGCCTGCCAGTTGTACTCGTCCAGGACCAGCCGGTAGGCGTTCGCCGCGCGCTGTTCGGCCCACTCCGGGTGGTCGAGCGTGTGCAGGATGCCCCAGACCAGCGAATCGACGCTGTCGGGAAAGACGGTGATGCCGGTTTCGGCGTGTTCGACGACCTCGGCCAGTCCGCCAATCTCGGAGACGACCACCGGCGTTTTGGCGGCCATGGCCTCGAGGGCAACGATCCCGAACGGCTCGTACAGACTCGGAAACGCGGCGACGTCCGCCACCCGAAACAGACGATCGCGAACCGAGTCGGCGATGAATCCGGTGAAGTAGCAGCTCGCTCCAACGCCGAGGTCGATCGCTCGCTGTCGCACCGCTCCAAGGTAGCCGCCGGTCCCGGCGACGACCAGCTTCACGTCGGGTCGCTGGGCGAGGATGCGCGACATCGCTTCGACGAGCAGGTGAACGCCCTTTTCTTGAACGACCCGTCCGACGTAGAAGACGATCTTCTCATCGGGCGCCGCGAAGCCGGCCCGAAACGCCGCCAGGTCCTCCCCGTCGAGGGTATCGAAGCGCGTCGGGTCGACGCCGTTGGGAATGACGTCGACCTTGTCCGCGGGTACGTGGTGCGCCGTCTCAACCTCGCCGGCCATGAAGGCGGAGCAGCAGATTACCCGCCAGGACTCATAGGTGAGCCACCACTCGACGTTGTGAATCGCCAGCGGTACCTCGCCGCTGACCGCCCCCCGGCCCCGTCCGTATTCGGTAGCATGGATCGTCGTGACCAGGGGAGCTTTGAACGCGTGCTTCAAGGCCACGGCAGCCGGCGCGACCAGCCAATCGTGGGCGTGGATGACGTCGAAGGGTCCGCGCTCTTGCCAGAGCTGACGCCCCCAGGCCTCGAGCGGAGCATTCGCCCGGGTCGCGCTGACGTAAAAGTTTGGCGTCGGCCCGACCGGCGGATCGATCCGATAGACCGTGGATGCCCGCCCGGGCTGGCCGCGGCCGGAGGCGCTGGCGATCGCCTCTTCCGGCTGCCCGCCGACCCAGCGGGGCACGATCAAATGGACCTCCACGTCTTCCTCGGCTAGCGCCGGCACCAGCTCGGTGACGTGTTTTCCCAGCCCTCCGACGACGTGGGGTGGATACTCCCACGACAGCATCAGAACTTTCACGGACGAGAGCCCTCCGGCGCTTTCAGCCTTTTGCCGTAGATTTCGTAGATCGCGCCCCCGGCGCGGAATCCGTGGCGCTGATACAGCGATTGAGACCGAACGTTATCTTCCTGGGTGGTCAGTCGGACCCGCCTCGCGCCGGCCCGGTCGAGCTGAGCGAGCGCGGCGAGCAGGAGCGCCGAGCCGAAGCCGCGGCCCTGGTCGCCCTCGCGAACCGCCAGACGATCGAGGTGCCCGTCCGTGTGGTAGATGGTGGTGGAGGCATAGCCAATCAGGCGGCCACGCTCGATCCCAAGAAGCACGTCGACGCCCAACGACGCGACGTAGGCGTCCCACTCCTCCTGACTGTTCCACCACAGCCAGGGAAACGACTCGCGTTCCACGGCCAGGACGGCGTCACGGTCGGCCGGCGTGTAAGCTCGGATCTCGAGCGTGCTCGAGCGCGGTTCGACCTGGCAGGTCGGACGCCGGTATTCGACGATCCGCTCGATAACCATCAGCCCGGCGTCGCGACAGAGGTCACGGTCGACCGCGTGAGATCCGTCATCCAGGACCAGTAGCTCGACCCCCTGCCTGGTCAACGCATCGGTCAAGGCCGCCAGAAGCTGGCTCCGCGCTCGCCCGTTGCCCGCTTCGATCAGCTCGGCGATCTCGGCCCGTCGCCGCCAGGGACCGGCGATGGCGTACTGGCGTCCCCCATCGGCCACGAAGGCCATGCCCGGATGCGCGCGCAGGTGATCGGCGAGGGTCCGCGCGGTGAAGCGACTGACCAGCGGAAGCCGGATCCGGCCGACCCAGGCCGGCGTCATCGGCTCGATCGTCGGCGAGTCTTCGTCGCGTGGCGGGGTGCGGATTCCAAAAATGTTGACTATGGTTGGCCCTCCACTCGGAACATGAGCTGCCCGGGAAAACTCCCGGCCTCGCGGCGTACTTCGGTGACCGGCGCCACGGAACCAGCTCCATCGTATTGACCCAGGAGCCCGTGATAGCGCGTCGCGGCCATCTCCTCGGCGATGGCCTGACGGTTCACCTGACCCCGCGCGATCGCCCGGCGAAGCGCGTCGGCGACCAGATGGACGCCGTCGTCGCCGATCGCGGCGTCCGTCTCGACCCGCGCAGCGCCGCCGGTTGCCGCGACGAAGGAGCGCCAGTCCACCGAGCTGGCGGGCTCGGCCACCGGCACGACGTAGTCGTACGGCCGTCCGTTCGCCCAGGCCGCGAGCTCGGGCGCGCCGCACCACGCCGCGACGCAGATGACCCGACCACCGGTTGGCGGGTCCGCCAGGATCGCCGCCAGGCGATCGGGATGACCACCACAAAACGCTTCGACGTTGCCGATCACGACGATGCCAGCGTCGCGGCCGGAGGCTCCCTGGCACGCCACCGCCGGGTCGGTGACCACTCCCCCTGTACCCACGCCAGATGCGCCAATCTCGCGGTCGAGCGCCGAATAATACGACCTCGTCGTCGCGACCATTGGATAGACCCCATCCCCGGGCGCGACCGGTTCGGCGGCCAGCCAGACGATCCCGGCCCGTCGGTACGTCGCGACCGCCCCGGTGTCGTCGGGCAACAGTTGCCCGATCACCGCCATCACCAGTGGATCGGTCGCGACTTCGCTCGGCGTCGACGCCTGGCGCTCGTCGGGCGCGATCAGCAGAACCCGGTACCCGTCGACGCCGCCGGCGGCGTTGATCTCGCTTTCGGCCAGCCGGGCGCCGATCAGCAGGCTCTGGCCGGGGGACGTGACCGGTCCCGAATAGGGTGCCACGATCGCCACTTTGATTATACCGCGCCAGGGAGTCGCGGCGTGACAGGAGGTCAGGGCGGTAAGGAGGGCGAGCGTCGCCGCCACGAGGCCCGCCCTCGTCGGGCCCCTCGATGCCCCACTCATCCCTGAACTTGAACGCCGTCGAAGGAGACGATCCCCATCGGGGTGATCTTGAGGTTGGACACGCCCGGGCGGACAAGCTCGTAGTCGGTGTCGAACGAGAGTGGGATGACCGGCGCGTCGTCGACGATTCGCTGCTGGGCCTGGCGATACCGAGCGATCCGTTGCTCGGAATTCGAGTCGCCGGCCGCGCCCGAGAGCAGCGCGTCGACGGTGGCGTTATCGTAGCCGGTATCGTTCGACTGGCTGGTGCCGTTGAACAGGATGTCCAGGAAGTCCTGCGGATCGGGATAATCGGCGGCCCAGCCCAGGTAGAACATTTGGAGACGGTGGCTTTGCAAATCGTCGTAGAACGTGTTCTGAAGCTGGACCACGTCGATCGTGACCCCGAGGTTCTCGTGATACATCGTGGCGAACGCCTCGGCGATCTGACCGTTTCCGGGCGGGACCGAGAAGGTAATGTCCAGCAACCGGTCGCCGGATTGATACGACGACTCGGCAAGCATCTCCTTCGCTTTCTGGAGGTCGTACGGCAGGCCGGCCAGCGACGGGTCGTAGCCGGGCATGCCGGGTGGCAGGATACCGTTCGCCACCACGCTCGAGCCCCGGAAGATCCCATCGACCAGGGCCTGCTTGTTCGTCGCGTAGGCGAACGCCAGCCGGACCTTCGGATCGTCGAATGGCTTCTGATGCACGTTGAATCCGATGTAGGAGAGGCTCAGCTGGGGCGTGATCACGAGCTGACGCTGCAGTGGGCTCGCCGGATCGGTGACCCGAGGAATGTCGCCCAGCGCGACCGGCACGACGTCGAGCTTTCCTTGCTGGTACAGGCCGATCGGGCTGTCCGGTCCAAAATAATAGTCGACCTCGGCCAGGGTTGGTCGGTCTCCGTAGTAGTTTGGATTGCGGACGAGGACAAGCTGCTGGTCCGGCTGCCACGACTTGACCGCGAACGGGCCGCTGCCGTTGGGGTGCTGGAACCAGTTTGGACCGGACTCGACGTTCTTTCGATCGACGACAAACGCGGTTGGATAGGTCAGCTTCGACAGGAAATAGCTCTTGGGCGAGTCGATCGTGATCTGGAGCGTGTGGGGGTCGACGACCACGATGCCCGAGACGCTCGTCGCCTTGCCCTTGAGGCGATCGGAGGCACCGACGATGTCGCCGAGGTAGGTCGACGCCACCGTCGAGCGCGTGGCCGGATCGAGGGCGCGCTCCAGGCTATACTTGAAGTCCGGCGCGGTGATCGGGCGGCCATCCTGAAAGCGCGCGTCCGCTCGGAGATGGAACGTGTAGGTCCGTCCGCCGTTCGTCACCGTCCATGAAGTGGCGATGTCGGGCTCGACCTGGAGCTTGTCGTCGAGCCGAACCAGCCCCGAGAAGATCTCGAGGAGGTAGCCCCACGAGGAGACGTCCTGGGCGACGGCCGGATCCAGCGTCGCGGGGGGCGCGGTCGCCAGGCGCAGCGTGCCGCCGCCGGCCACGACCCGATTGACGGTGTCCTGGACCGACGCGCAGCCAGCAAGGACGGGAAGGAGGAGGGCCAGGACGAAAAGCCAGGCGAGGCCGCGCCCGGCCTGCCGTTCGATCACCCTGGCTTCCAACGTAGATTGGGGCGCCGGACCGCGGCGACTTCGTCGAGGCGTCCGACCTCGGTCGTGTGCGGGGCGTGCTTCACCAGCTCCGGATTCTCTTCCGCTTCGCGCGCGATCGCCAGCATCGCGTCGGCAAACTGGTCGAGGGTCTCGACGCTCTCGGTCTCGGTGGGCTCGATCATGATCGCTTCTTCGACGACGATTGGGAAGTAAATCGTCGGCGGGTGAAAGCCGTAATCGATCAGTCGTTTGGCGATGTCCAGCGTGCGCACGCCGGTCGAGCGGCGCTGCCGGCGACCGGAGAGCACGAACTCGTGCTTGCACCGCCGGTCGACGTACAGATCGTAAGCGCCCCGCAGACGCTCCATCAGGTAATTCGCGTTCAAGACCGCGGTTTCGCCAACCTGCTGGAGCCCCTCGGCCCCGATCGATCGAATGTAGGTGTAGGCGCGCACCATCATCCCGAAGTTGCCGTAGAATGCCTTGATCTTCCCGATCGATCGCGGTCGGTCGCCATCCAGGAAGTATTCGTCCGATCCGTCCGGGCGCGAGCGACGCGCGACCACCGGCACCGGGAGATATGGCGCCAGGTGTGACTTGACGGCGACCGGACCGGCGGGCGGCCCGCCCCCGCCGTGCGGTGTGGTGAACGTCTTGTGCAGGTTGAAGTGCATGACGTCGACCCCGAGATCTCCGAATCGGGCCTGGCCGATCACCGCGTTCATGTTGGCGCCGTCGCCGTAGACCAGTCCCCCCACCTCGTGAATCGCCCCGATGACCTCCTGGATGTGCTCGTCGAAGAGGCCGAAGGTGCTGGGGATCGTGATCATCAGCGCGGCCACGTCGGGACCGAGCGCCGCGCGGAGCGCCGCCAGGTCGAGGTTGCCGCGGTCGTCGGAGGGAATCGACTGGACGCGGTAGCCGACCATCGTCGCGGTCGCCGGATTCGTGCCGTGCGCGGAGTCGGGGATCAGCACGCGCTTTCGCGCGACATCCCCCCGCTCGTCGTGATAGGCCCGAACCATCAGCATGCCGGTCAGCTCGCCGTGGGCGCCCGCCGCCGGCTGGAGCGTCACCGCGTCCAGGCCGGCGATCTCGGCGAGATACTCCTGGAGCTCGTACATGAGCTTCAGCGCGCCCTGGACGGTGGACTCCGGCTGGTACGGGTGAATCAGGGCGAACCCCGGCAGGCGCGACGCGTCTTCGTTCACCTTGGGGTTGTATTTCATCGTACACGAGCCCAGGGGATAAAACGTTGTATCGATGCAGACGTTTTTCTGGGAAAGTCGGGTGAAGTGGCGGATCACGTCGAGCTCGCTGACTTCGGGCAGCGGCAAATCGTGACGGACGAACTTCGGGGGCAGCATCCGATCGATCGGCGTCAGCGGTACCTCAGGGGCGGGAAGCGAGGCGGCGACGCGACCGGGCGCGCTCCGTTCGAAGATCAGCGGCTCAGCCAAGGTTCCTCCCGTGCTCGGCCGCCCCAACGGCGGCGGATTGCGTCGACGCCTGACGGAGCACGCCGACCAGTCGGTCCATATCGGCGCGACGGTTCAGCTCGGTCGCGCAGAAGAGCAAGCAGTCGGCAAGCTCGGGATAGTCACGCCCAAGCTCGTACCCGCCGATGATCCCGACGTCGCGAAGCTTCAGGTTGATCGCCGCTGGTGGCACCGGACAGCGAACGACGAACTCGTTGAAGAAGGGGCGATCGAACACCAGCCGAAAACCGGGGATCGCCGCGATCTCCTCCGCGAGATAGTGCGCGTTGCGCAGGCAGAGCTCGGCCACCTGGCGCAGACCGCTCTTTCCCAGGTGGGAAAGGTAGACTGTCGAGGCCAGGGCGCAGAGCGCCTCGTTCGAGCAGATGTTGGACGTTGCTTTTTCCCGTCGAATGTGCTGCTCGCGGGTTTGAAAAGTCAGGACGAACCCGCGCTCTCCCTTGGCGTCGGTCGTCGCGCCGACGATCCGTCCCGGAAGATGGCGGATGTACTGATCGCGGGTCGCGAACAGCCCGAGATACGGTCCACCGAAGCTCGGCGGAATACCCAGCGGCTGACCTTCCCCGACGACCACGTCGGCGCCAAGCTCGCCCGGCGGGGTCAGGATCCCGAGGGCCAGCGGATTGACCGCGACGACCAGTAGCGCGCCCGCGGCGTGGGCCGCCTCGGCCAGCGCATCGAGATCGTCCAGGCAGCCGAAGAAATTGGGATACTGCGCGACGACGCACGCGACGTCGCTTCCCAGGTGGGGCGACAGGTCGTCGACCTCGAGCGTGCCGTGTTCGCCAACCGGATCGGACACGACCGAGAAAGCAAGCCCCTGGACGTAGGTGCCGATCACTTTGCGATAGTCCGGGTGAACCGACGAGGCGAGGAGCACCTTCCCGCGGCCGGTCAGGTTCGCCGCCATGATCGCGGCCTCGGCCAGCGCGCTCGCGCCGTCGTAGAGCGACGCGTTGGCGATGTCCATGCCGGTCAGTGACGCGATCAGGCTCTGGAACTCGTAAATCGTCTGCAAGGTACCCTGACTGACCTCGGGCTGGTACGGGGTATAGCTCGTGTAGAACTCGGACCGTCCGACGATGTGGCTGACCGCCGACGGAATGAAGTGGACGTACGATCCCGCGCCGAGGAAGCAGGGGTGATGGGCGAGATCCGCGTTGGTCTCGCTGAGCTCGCGCAGGAGGCGCGTGACTTCGATCTCCGACAGCGCGCTCGGGAGATTCAGCCGGACTCGGCGCGCGCTGGCCGGAACGTCGGCAAACAGCTCGTCGGTCGAGGAAGCTCCGATCGCGCGCAGCATGCGCGCCCGGTCCGCCGGCGTCGCCGGTGTGTAATTCATCGATTCCCTTTCCCAGCCAAGAGTCTTCAGGAGAGACCGGTCAGAACTCGAACTTTCGGTGGCGCATGACGACACTTTCAAGTATACCAAGTGCCCCCATAAACGTCATAAGCGCGCTGCCACCGTAGCTAATCATCGGCAGCGGGACCCCGGTCACCGGCAGGAGACCGACGTTCATCCCGACGTTGACGACCACCTGGTACGCGATCATGGTGACGATTCCGCACGATACCAGGCGGCCAAATGTCTCGCGGGAGCGGCTCGCGGCCCGAAAGCCGCGCAAGAAGACGACTCCGAAGAGGACCAGCAACGCGAACGCGCCAACGAAGCCAAGCTCCTCGGCCAGCACCGAGAAGATGAAGTCGGCGTACTGGACCCGGAGAAAGTGGAGCTGACTTTGCGACCCGCTGAGGTAGCCGCGGCCGGTGAGCTCGCCGGCCCCCACCGAAATGAGCGCCTGAATGGAATTGTAGCCGGAGTTGAGCGGGTCGCGCTCGGGATCGAGGAAGGTGAGAATCCGCTGCCGCTGGTACTCCTGCATGCCCAGCCAGGCCACCGGCGCCGCGGCCGCCGCCAGCCCGAAGAAGCCGACGAAGTAGCGCAGCGGCACTCCGGCCGCGAACAGCATGCCCAGCCAGATCGCGGCATACACCGTCGCGGTGCCGAAGTCGGGCTGCAGTTGAACGAGAGCGAGCGGAAAGACCGGAATGACGATCGACAGCACGACCACCCGCCAGGACCTCACGTCCTCGGAGCGACCGGCCAGATACTTCGCGAGGGCGAGGATCATGCAAAGCTTCGCGAACTCGGACGGCTGAAACTGCATCGGGCCGACCTCGATCCAGCGCTGCGAGCCGTGGAGGATGCGCCCGACGACCAGGACGAGACCAAGCAGCGCCACCGCGCCCAGATACAGCGGCCAGGCGAGATTCCCCAGCACGTGGTAATCCAGCCCGCTCAGCACCAGAAAAAGGATCAGGCCTAGAATGCCGTAGGCCGCCTGGTGATAGACCAGGGGATCGATCTGGGCGCTGGTCCGCTCGAAGGTGGCGCTGTAAATCATCGCCAGTCCGTACACGACAAGGGCGATCATCGCGAGGAGCAGCAAGGGATCGAAGTGACGCCAGACGCGCGTTTCCATCAATTGTCCTGCTGATGATAATAGGTGAAGATCCGCTGGGCGACTCGGGCCGCGTCCTCCGGGCCGCTGCCGTTCCCGAGGAAAATCGCCAGGGCGATCGTCGGATGCTCGGCCGGCGCGAAGCCGACGAACCAGCCGTGGGTGGCAAGGTTTCCTTTGGGGTCGGGGGAGCCGAACGGCGGCGATCCCACCACCCCGCCAACCGGAAAATTGGGCACCGCGGCGAGCCGGGCGATGCCGTCGTAGGACGACGTCTGGCTCGTCTTGCCGGTCCCCAGCGCGTCGATCATTCCCTGACGCACGAGCGCGAGGTCTTCTGGCTTCAGGGGTAGCTTCCGAATCACGTCGGGCTGGTAGCCGGAAAGGACGTTACCCTGCCCATCCACCGTCTGAAGGACGAGCTGAGGGCGGTAGAGCGTGCCGCCGTTGGCGATCGCGGCCGCGACGTTGGCCATTTGCAGGGGCGTGACGGTCAGGTAGCCCTCGCCGACCGAGGTTTCGTAGGTGTCCATCGACACCCATTCCTGCCCCAGGTTCTGGCGCTTCCAACGAACCGAGGGGACCAGGCCGCTGCTCTCGCCCACCAGATCGATCCCGGTCGGGTCGCCGAGCCCAAACATGCGCGCGTAGCGCGAAAGGGCGTCGATCCCCAACCCGTCGGAGCGTCCGCTCGGGTCACCACCACCCACCTCGTAAAAAAAGACGTCGCACGAGTTGGCGATCGCGCTTTCGACGTCCTGTTGCCCAAATGCCTTGCGGTCGAGCAGCCGCGTCATGACGGTCGGGTCGTAGCGGTTCGGAACGGAGATGAACCCGGCGCAGTCGATCCTCGTCTTGGACGTAATCACCCCGGAATCCAGCCCGGCCGCCGCGGTCACGATTTGAAAGGTCGCGCCCGGCGGATAGGTGGCCGCGATCGCTTGATTCAACAGCGGGTGACGCGGATCTTGAATGAGCTTCTGATAATCCGCCTGACTGATCCCGCTCGCGAACAAATTGTCGTCGTACGAAGGAAGGGACACCAGCGCCAGCACCTGCCCATCGCGCGGATCGATCGCGACCGCCGCGGCCACCTGGTAGCGGCTCAAGCCCTGTCCCAGGGCGTCGGCAATCTCCTTTTGGAGCCCGGCATCGATCGTCAGCACGAGATTGTGGCCGGGGACCGGTTGGGTGATTCCCAGCGAGCGCACTTCGCGTCCGGTGGCATCCACCTCCATTTGTTCCTGGCCCGGCGTGCCGCGCAGGGTCGTCTCGAACGCGCGCTCGATCCCGATCTGGCCAATCGTGTCGACCGGACTGTAGCGGTGCACCGGATCATCCTTCAGGCGCTGGTACTGCGCGTCGGAGATCCGCCCGACGTAGCCCAGGAACGGGGTGGTGATCGCGCCCAGGGTGTACTCGCGAATCGGTTGCGGCTCGACGTGGACGCCCGGTAGCTCGCGATGGCGCTCTTCTAATTGGAAGGCGACCGCCTGGGGAACGCTATCCTTGACCGGGATGAAGCTGAACTGGTTGGACGGATCCGCCTGGACGGCCTTGACGACGTCGGAGGCCGGGATACCGACCAGCTCGGCGAGGCGCTCCAGCACGGCCTGACGGTCCGCGCCGGCGGGCAGATCGGCCGGCACGACGCCGACGCTGTAGCTCGGACGGTTCCGGGCGAGAACGTCGTGGTGCCGGTCGTAGATCACGCCCCGTGGAGGCGCGATCGTCATGATGCGGAATCGGTTGTTGTCGGCCTGCTCGCGATACGAAGGCCCTTCCGCGATCTGCAGCCGGTACAGTTGCACCAGCAGCACGGCCACCGCCAACAGAATGATCGCGGACAGCCAGGTGACTCGCGCGCGATCGGGCTTCTGTTCTTCGCCTTCTTCTTCGTCGAATGGCTCGAGCGGATCGTTGAGTGAGGTAATCGGCTCCACGTGCCCCCGCGGTGGACGACGTTAACACTTCCATCAAAGCCAGGCCTTGATGCAAACTCTAAGCTGACTCGGATTCCATCTCGCGTAGCTGCTGCTGAAGCTCGTCGACGGTGCGCCGAAGCCGGTCGGTCGCGACCGCGCGCAATTCAGCGATCTCGGCACGCAACGCCACGAATTCCGAATCGACGTGACTTCGCAGACTTCCGGACTGGTCTCGCGAGTCGCGCTGGCCCAGGTGGATAGCGCTTCCGACCTCGGTCAGCGCCGCGTCGAGCCGCTGACGCCCGTCGTCGAGCCGTCCGATCCGCCGCTCCGCTTCGTCGATCCGCTGGGTCGCCGCCTCGACGTCCGTTCTGAGCCCCTCGAGGCTCGTCGCGACGTTGGTGATCCGTTCGTTCAGGTGCCAGAGCGAGGCGTAGGCCTCGTCGATCCGCTGGCTCTGCGCCTCGATCGCCTCGGCCGAGCGCTTCTGGGTGGCTCGATCGATCTTCGCCTGCGCGTCGATCCTCCCGATCTCCTGATTGACGACGTCGAGGTCACGGCCAACGCTGGCGACGCGTTGGGCGGTGATCTCGGTCCGGTCGGTCGTGGCGGCGATCTGTCGGATCAGCTCGGCGAGCGGCTTCATTCGTTCCTCGCCGCGCCGCATCCAATCCTCGATCGCTTGGCGCACGTCGGAAAGCTCGCGGGTGAGCCGAAGATCGAGGAGCTTCTGCTGGCTATCGACTCGAACGAACTCGTTGCGTTGCCGCTCGACGGCCTGCTCGGCGATCGATTGGAAGCCGCTGAATCGGCGGTTGGCCTCGTCGGCGATTGTCAGGCGGTTCTGGACGCTCGCCTGGGCTCGCTGGATTTCATCGAGCGCCTGGGCGATCGGCGGGCGCGCGTCGCGCTCGTGTCGCAGCTCCTCGGCAAGCGCGGCCAGGCGGCCGCTGATCGCGTCCGCTCCGCGCCCGAGCCCCTCGACGCGCTGGAACAAATCGGCAAGTTGCCTCAGCTCGCGGTCGCGTTGAGCGCCGTCGACCTGATCGGCACGGGCCTGGGCGTCGAAGTGCTCGTCGACCGACCGCTCGATCGTCGATATCAGATCGCTCAGCTGGGTAATGGCGTCGGCGCTCCCGTCATCGGCGAGGCGGCCCCCGACTTCGGTCAGGTGCGCAACCGCGGCGCCCTGGTCGCGCACGTCGTCCAGCAGTTGCGCGACGACCCGCGCGAGCTGGGTCAGTCGCTCGTGGTCGTTCTGGCGCTGCTCTTCCAGCCAGTGGAGTAAATGATTGGCGTCGGTCGGCGACGCCGAGGAAACGTCCGGTCGCACCCCGTCTCTCCATGGCCGACCCACAGTGAGCCGCGCGGTCGGCCCCCCGATGATACCACAGTGTCAGCCGACGGTGCAGATCGGGGTCACTCCCTGGATGGACCAGTCAACCTTTCCGCAGACGTTCCCGTGGACGACGCCGGGCGGAGCTTTGAAGTCACGGACCGGCAAGTGAAGGAACTGGTGCGCGGCTGGCGCATAGGTGTGCCAGATCGTGCCCGCCGAAAGGACGCCCTCGGTGGCCTTCATCGGGGTCCCGTCGGTATTCCCGACCCAGATCGCGATCGCCAGGTCGGGCGTGTAACCGATCGTCCAGGCGTCTTGCTCTAACTGGGTCGTGCCGGTCTTGACCGCGGCCGGGCGGTCGATCACGAGCGCGCCACCCGGGGCGAAGGTGAAGTGGCGGGCGTGGTCGTCGGTCAGGCTGCTGGTGATCAGATAGGCTGCCTGGGGCGAGACGACTTGCACCGGCGCGGGCGGGTGGTACTGGTAAATCAGGTTCCCGCTCGAATCGGTGATCTTGAGAATCGCGACCGGCTGATCATGGCGCATGCCCAGCACACGGTCCTGGAGCGGCACCGGCTCGCCCACCATGTAGCCGTCGTTCGCGAAGGCGGCATAGGCGAACGCCATGTCCAGCGGCGTGACGGCGGCATCGCCAAGGGTGAGGGTCAGGCCGTAGCGATCCGGATCGGTCATCGAGGTGATACCCATTGCGTGGGCGGTATCGGCCATACGGTCGACGCCGACCCGCTGGAGCAGCTTGACCGCGGGAATGTTTAGCGAGCTTCCCAGCGCCTCGCGGAGCATGACCGGCCCGTGGAACTGGAAGTCGAAGTTATTGGGAACGTACGGGCTGAGGCCGGGGCCGCGATCGAACGCGGACTTGACGTCGTAGACGATCGAGTCGGGGACGTAGCCCATTTCGTACGCCGTGACGTAATTGAACACCTTGATCGACGACCCCGGCTGACGCGGCGACGTGCAAACGTTGACCTGACCGTCGATGCTCTTATCCCAGTAGTCGAGGCTCCCGACCATGGTCAGGATCTCGCCGGTCGACGGTTGGATCGTCACGACGCAGGCGTTGTGGGCGTCCATCTCCTGCCGGACCTGATCGACCCGTTCGGTGGCCTTCTGCAGGGCAAGCTGGTTGAGCCCGTAGTCCAGGGTGGTTTGGATCCGCCAGCCACGGTCGTAGAGAGCGTCGCGTCCGTAGCGCTGCTGAATGATCTGGGTGACGTAGTTCACGAAGTGCGGCGCCTTGATCGGGAACTTCGGAACCTGGAAAGTGAGCTTTTCTTGCTTCGCCTGTTCGGCCTGTGCCGTGGTGATGTAGCCGTGGTAGACCATCCGGTCCAGGACGTAGGCCTGGCGCGCCTTCGCGGCCGAAAGGTTCAGGATCGGGTCGTAGTCGGAGGGTGCCTGAGGCAGACCGGCGAGCATCGCGCTCTGAGCGAGGTCGAGCTTGCTCACCGGCTCGCCGAAGTACGACTCCGCCGCCGCGCCGACGCCGTGGCTGAAGTTGCCGTAGTCGACTTCGTTGAAGTACATGGTGAGGATTTGTGGCTTGGAATACGTCTGAGTGAGCTCCACCGCGAAGATTGCCTCTTTGATCTTGCGGTCGAGCGACGGGGACTCGCGCTCGCTAAAGCTGAAGAGAACGTTGCGGGCGAGCTGCTGGGTCAGGGTGCTCGCCCCACTGACGATCTCGTGGTGGCTGAAGTTCTGGGCCAGCGCGCGGAAGATCGAGAGCGGATCGAGGCCGGGGTTGGTGGCGAACGTGGGGTCCTCGACCGCGATCGTGCCGTCGATCAAATATTTGGGAATTTGATCGAGGTTGACGACGATGCGTCGTCCCTGGTTGGGATCGACCAGCTCGTAGAGCAGGACACCATTGCGGTCGTAAATGCGGGTGGTTTGCGGGACCGGTTGGCTCATGACCTGGGCGACCGGTGGAATGTCACGGGAGAAGTAGGCAATGGTGGCGTAGGCCGCGAGCGGCAGGATAACCGCGAGGCTAAAGACGATCAGGAAGACGGCGGAGAGCAGCACCCGGGTCACCGTGCCGGCGTCGGACAGGTGGAACGAGCGAATCGACGCGAATAGTCCGTTTTGACTCCGCAAGGTACGCGTTCGTCGGCCACGCCGCGAGTGGTAAGAGTCGCCGGGAAAAGCTCCACCGAACCGAGAGGACATGCCAGAACCTCATGCACCGAAGCCACGCGACCACGATTCAGCCCATCGCCCGGACGGATGCAAAAGCCGCGCCAGCGGCCGGCGGGCCTCACCCCCTGCCCAAAATGATTGACAAGCCAATCGTGGTTCACGACAATTGGCGGACACGAGAGGAGGGTCCAGGTAGTGATGCAGCGCGTTGTGACCCGTCGTCGATTACTGACCTATGGCTTCGGCGTCGCCGGGGTTTCCCTTTTGGCAAGCTGCTCCGGTGGTGGCTCGGCCGCGGCGCCGACGGCGGCCACCGCGCCGACGGTCGCGGCCAACCCGGCGCCAACCAGCCCGCCAGCGACCGCCGCGGCGACTCAAAACCAGTCTCCTTCGCCCACGACGGCCGCCGCGAGTCAGGAGCAGTCCACGCCGCTCACGACGACCAGCACGACCGCGGGTGGCAAGTCCACCGGCTACGAGTGGAAGAGCGTCGGGGATCGCCAGGCGGGCAGCGGCACGACGACGATCGACCTTGGCAGTCGTCAGGTGCTGGTGTCGAAGGCGGGCAAGGCCAACCTGGAGTTCTGGACGATCAACCTGAAGGGGCCCTACGGCACCTGGATCCAATCGTTCCTCAAGGACTACCAGACCGTCAACCCCGGCGTCAACGTGACCTGGGTCGACGTGCCCGGCGCGCAAACCGCCCAGAAATACCTGGCGGCCGTCGGCGCGGGCCAGGCCCCGGATCTCGCGAACACCTACGAGATGCCACGCTTCATCGAGCTGGGCGCGCTCGCCGACATCGCGTCGTATCTGCCGAAGGAGGACGCGAGCGACTTCTACCCTGGCTTCTGGAATGCCTTGACCTTCGACGGGAAAGTCTACGGCTTCCCCTGGTACACCGGCACCAACACGCTCGTCTACAGCCGCAAGATCATGCAGGATGCCGGGCTCTCGCCAGATAGTCCCCCGAAGACCTGGGACAACGCGATCACCATGTCCAAGACGATCAAGGACAAGGCCGGCAAGTACGGGCTGCTGATGACGGTCGGCCAGGGCGAGCTGGTCGAGCTGCTGCAGCAAGCGGGCATTCCCATGGTCAGCGACGATCGCAAGAAGGCAGCGCTGAACACGCCGGATGCCGTGAAGCTGTTCCAACAGTGGCAGGACTTCTATAAGGGCGGCTACCTGCCGCCCGAGGGCACCACCGCCGACCCGCGCGACGCGAATCAGTGGTTTTATGCCGGCCGCGGCGCCTTCGTCTCGGGTGGCCCGGTGGTCATCGTGAAGCGCGCCGACCCCTCGGTGCTGACCCAGTGGGACACCGATCTTTCCGGATCGATTCGCGGCACGAACGGCAAGTCGATCGCCAGCCTCCAATACTTGATCGTGTCGAACAAGAGCAAGAACGTCCAGGCCGCGGTCGACCTCGGTGCCTACCTCACCGGCACCGGCCTGCAGATCGAGTTCATCAATCAGGTGCCGATCCTGCCGACCCGTCAGTCGGTGAGCGATGATCCGACGTTTCGCAAGAAATTCATCGACAAGCCGGTGACCGGACGGAGCCAGCAAGAGCTCCTCGACCGCGGGTTCCAGCTCTCGCTGGCCGAGCTGAAGGATGCGATCGTGGACTACAACGCCGCGCCGTCGGTCGTCCCCTGGGCGCGCATGTACGATACGTTCAAGCAAGAGACCAATAAGCTGTTTGCCGTCAATCAACCGGCCGACCAGACGCTGGGCAACATCGAGAAGAACTGGAACGACATTCTCTCCGGCAAGACGACCGGCGGCTAAGGGGGGTGTCGCGGTTTTCACCGTGACACTAATTTTGGGGCGGGGCGATGGAAGCAGCTCAGACGCTTCACATGCGTGCCCGGGCGCGGCGCTGGCGATCGCTGCGCAAGATTGGCATCGCCTATCTCTTTCTGCTGCCCTCTTTCGTGATTCTCGGGACGTTCCTGGTGTATCCGCTGTTCGCGAGCATCTGGTACAGCTTCACCGATTACAACGTGGTCCAGGCGGCGCGCTTCGTCGGACTGGCCAATTATCAGAAGCTTCTCTCCGATGAGGTCTTCAAGACGGCGTTTCGTAACACCCTGGTGTACGCGATCGGGGTGATCCCGGGGTGCACGATCCTCGGCTTGCTTCTGGCCTTACTCGTCAACCAGCCTTTGAAGGGCATCACGTTCTTTCGGATCGCCTACTACATGCCAGTCATCACCTCCATCGTCGTCGTCGGGGTCGTCTGGAAGTGGATGTACTTCGAGGATGGGATCATCAACAGCATCGTGCGCGGGCTGGGCATCACCACGAAGGCAATCCCTTTTCTGAGCAGCCCGAGCATCGCCCTCTACGCGATCATGGTGGTGACGATCTGGAAAGCGGCCGGCTATTACATGGTGCTCTACCTCGCCGGCTTGCAGAGCCTGCCCCGGGAGCTGGACGAGGCGGCGATGATCGATGGCGCCAATCGGGTGCAGCGCTTCTTGAACGTGACGGCGCCCCTGCTGCGGCCGACCATCGCCCTCGTCGTGGTCCTCGCGTCGATCGGGGCGATGAAGGTGTTTGGCGAGATCTACGTCATGACCTCCGGCGGCCCGGCCGACCGGACCACCACGCTGGTGTACTACATCTACAAGCAAGCGTTCGTCTTCCTGAGCATGGGCTACGCGTCGTCGATCGCGGTCGTGCTCTTCCTGTTTTTGGTCGTTCTCTCGGTCTTCAACATCAAGGTATCGGAGCGCGGCGGTACCATCAACTACTAGCTCGCCGAGGCACACGCCGGTGGAAGCCCTGACGCCAAGCGAATCAACCGAGCGCGGACGAACCCTGGAGAACGCGGCGCGCTACGTTTTGCTCGTGCTGCTGGCGCTCGTCTTTCTTGGTCCCTTCTACTGGCTGGTGATCACGGCGTTGAAGGGACCCGGCCAGAACGTTTTCTCGTATCCCCCGCAGCTGTACCCAAAGCCGCTGACGTTGGTGTCCTTCTTCGAGCTGTGGCAGGTCGGGCCGTTCCACCGCTACATCCTGAACTCGACTTTCGCGGCGACGATGGTCGTCGTCGGCAACGCGCTCTTTTGCTCGATGGCGGCCTACCCACTGGCGCGCATGCGTTTCCCCGGGCGCGAGCCGATCTTCTACCTCATCCTGGCGACGCTGATCATCCCGTTCGAGGTCACCCTGATCCCGTCGTTTCTGGTCGTCAGCCGGCTGCACTGGGTCGATACCTTCGCGGCGCTGATCGTCCCCGCCACGGTCAGTCCGTTCGGCATCTTCTTGATGCGCCAGGCGTTCTTGACGATTCCCTACGAGCTCGAAGAAGCGGCGCGGATCGACGGCGCGACCGAGCTCGGGATCTACGCGCGCATCATGGTGCCGCTGGCGGCGCCGAGCCTGGCGGCGCTGGCGATCTTCGGCTTCGTCGCCGAGTGGAACTCGTTGCTCTGGCCGGTCGTTGTGCTCAAGAGCCAGGACATGCAGACGCTGCCGCTCGCGATCACCTTCCTCGACTCGAACTTCTACGGCGGCTGGCGCCAGATCGCGGCGGGATCCGTCCTCTCGATCCTCCCGATTCTCGTCGTCTTCGCGTTCGCCCAGCGCTACTTCATGGCCGGGCTGACCGCTGGCGCGATCAAAGGCTGAAACTGGTTCGACAAACGCGGCGGGCCCATGGTAGAATTGCAGGTATCCTCGTTGCCGACGTAGCTCAGTGGTAGAGCAAGTGTTTCGTAAACACTAGGTCGAGGGTTCGAATCCCCCCGTCGGCTCCCTCAAAGCCGCGCCAGTCAAGGCGAAACGCCACGGACGACGCGGCTTTCGCTTTGTCCCTCGCCTGTCCCTAGCCACCCGTCTACCGCGCGGTTGCATGTCCGATGCCGCCCATCGGCGCCGTGGCCGATGCAGGATACCTGTCGTGGTACACTCGACGTAGGCCCAGGCGCGAACCATGCGACATGACGGACCCGTGATCGGGAGGAAGCGGCCATGACCGACGACGAGATCATCGCCCGGGAGATCGAGGAAGATCCATGGCATCCAGGGGCAGCGGATGTGCAGCTGCGGCAATCCGGCGTCCACGTCTGAGCGATCATTGGCTATTGGCGTGATGCCGTGGGGAAGGACGCGGAGCAGGTCGCGCGTGACTACGTGATTCCGGTCCAGGAGGTCGCGGCGGTCCTCGCCTGCTACCGACGCC
>JBOGTX010000198.1:0-9821 GCA_050695695.1 Chloroflexota bacterium | reverse complement strand
GGCACCGCTGGTGTGCTCCGAGACCCCCGAGGGCGACCGCCTGTTGGCGCGCCTCGCGGAGCGCTGCATGCCCGTGGCGCTGGTCGCGCTGGGGTTCATGGGAGTCGGGGATTTCTGGGCGCCCTGGTGCGCCGCCCTCCGCGGTGACGAGATCGCCTCGGTCGCTCTCTCGGCCCGGCTCGGGCCAGAGGGTGCCGAGGTCGGCGTCGATACGGTTCCGGCGTGGCGCGGGCGAGGCTACGCGGCGGCAGCCACGACCGGCTGGGCAGGACACCCCTCCCTTCACGGGCGCCGCCTTTTCTACAGCACCTGGCGAACGAATCTCCCCTCCCGGCACGTCGCCCAGCGCCTTGGCCTCCGCTTCCTGGGCGCCAGCCTCGCGATCACCTGAACGGCTCGCCTTCTCAGGGCACCCGGGCAATGCCCGTCGAGGTACCGCCGGGCCGAGGTGGTCCATTATACTTGATTGCGTTATACTTCAATGTATAACGTACGGATCTATAAGAGAGGCGAGGCATGGAGAATCCCTTCACGTACGGCGTCGTCGTGACGGGCAAGAATTTCACCGGCCGGACGGCGGAGCTTGCCGAGCTGAAGCTGGACCTGCGCAGCGGCCAGAACGTCGTGATTACCTCGCCGCGCCGGTACGGCAAGACGAGCCTGGTGTTTCAGACCATGGACGAGCTGACGAAGGAGGGCACTCTAATCGCCTACCTGGACCTGATGCTCAGCGAGACCAAAGCCGAGCTCGCCAGCTCTCTTGCCAACGCACTATACGACGGCCTGGTGGCGCCTTTCGATCGGGCCTGGAAGAAGGCCGGGGATTTCTTCTCGCGGTTGAGCCTCCGGCCGAAGTTCACTGTCGACGAGAGTGGCAAGCCGGTCGTCGAAATCGCCACCGCGGTCGCGGAGCGTGACGTGGATCGGATCCTCCGTGACCTTCTGGCCCTCCCGGACAAGATCGCTCAGGAGCGCCAGAAGCAGGTCGTCGTCGTCATCGACGAGTTCCAGGAAATCGTCAGCATCGACGCGCATCTTCCAGCCACGATGCGCGCCATCTTCCAGCAACAGAGGGAGGTCAGCCACGTCTTCCTCGGCTCGAAGCGCCACATCATGACCGAGGTCTTCACGAAGAGCAACCAACCGCTGTACCGAATGGCCAAGGTGCTGCCGCTGGGCGCGATCGCCCATGATGACTTCGAGGAGTTTCTTCATGCCCGCTTTGCTTCCACCGCGACGCAAGTCTCCGAGGGCGCGGTCGATCGCATCCTCGAGATTACCGCGTGCCATCCGCACGATACCCAGCAGCTTGCCTACTTTGCCTGGTCTAACGCCTACCTTCACCGACAAACGGTGACCCCCGAACTGGTGGACGACGCCTTCCGCAGGGTTCTCGAAGTAGAAGACGACCGCTTGACGATCGTCTGGGAAAGCCTGCCACGCAGCCAGCGTCTCCTGCTGAAATCGCTCGCCGTCGCGGACGGTCGGGAAGTCTACTCCGAGGAATACCGCCTCCGGCACGGGCTGGGCGCTCCCACCACCGTGCAGGCCGCCATCCGCGGTCTGCGGAATAGAGATCTGATCGATGCGACCGGCGAAGGCTACGCTATTGCCGACCGCCTGTTAAGCGCGTGGCTCCGACGCCATCGGAGCGGTCCCGAGCCCGACGTGCGGATCCCCAGGGGCCCCCGCTCTCAGGGGTAGGCATCCGGAGCAGGGTGCCCGGAGCGACCTCTCCCTCGTTCCCTCCCCGGCGCGGGGAGGGAAGCTTTGGCGGGAGGACCGGTGCCCACGACGCGAGCCCGGCCTGGCCCCACCCGGCCGGGGCGCATCGCCTTGCTGCACCGGTCGGTTGTCCAGCGCTCCTCTCCCCGCGCCGAAAGTCCCCGTTGCGCCAATTCTGGCTACCTCGGCCAACCCGGATGTCCTGTCCAGCGGTCGACTTTCCGGTGGTATTCGCGCTATCGTGACAGACGAGACGTCCGCGAACGGGGTATCGTCGGGACGGGTAGTGAGCGCGCTGTGAAAGTCTTCGTCGCCCGCCAGGCGATCTTCGATCAGCGTGAGCGAGTTTTCGCCTACGAGCTCCTCTTCCGCTCGGGCGCGGAGAACGTCTTCCTCCACCCGGACGGCGATCTCGCCTCGCAGGTGGTCATGAGCCACGGGCTGCACGTCTTCGGGCTCGACGAGCTAACCCACCAGCACCGCGCGTTCATCAACTTCACACGCTCGTTGCTGGTGCGCGAGACGGCACGTCTGCTGCCTTCCGACAAGATCGTCGTCGAGATCCTCGAGACTGTCGAGCCCGACGCGGAAGTTATCCAAGCCTGCCGCGCGCTCAAGCGGTGGGGCTATCTCCTGGCGCTCGACGACTTCGTCGCCCGCCCGGGCGATGACCCGTTGATCGCCCTCGCCGACTTCATCAAGGTGGACTTTCGCCAGAGCCCGGGGCCGGTCCGACGGGCCCTCGCTCAACGGTTCTTACCCCGGAAGGTCACCCTGGTCGCGGAAAAGGTCGAGACCCCCGACGATTTCGCCGAGGGACGGTCGCTCGGCTACTCCCTTTTCCAGGGCTACTTCTTTTGCAAGCCCGAGGTCGTCTCGCGGGAAGACGTCCCCGCGCGGAAGCTCCATTACCTTCGGCTCCTCCGCGAGATCAACCGACCGGACGTCGACTTCGATGAGATCGAGCGACTCATCAAGGAGGACGTCGCGCTTTCGATCAAGCTGCTGCGCTACATCAACTCGGCCTGGTTCGGCCTCTCGCGGCGGGTGACCTCGCTGCGCCACGCCCTCGTCTTACTCGGCATCCGGACGGTGCGACAATGGGCAGCCCTGGTCGCGGTGACGACAATCGCGAGCGACAAGCCAGCCGAGCTGATCGCGATCAGTCTCCTCCGCGCCACCTTCTGCGAACGCCTGGCCGCGCCAGCGCACCTGGATAACCGGGCCTCGGACCTGTTTCTGGTCGGCCTTTTCTCGTCCCTCGACGCCCTGATCGACCGTCCCCTGGGGGAGCTGTTGCGCGAAGTCGCGGTGCCGGACGCGGTGCGCGACGCGCTGCTCGGGTTGCCGACCCGTTTGAGCCCGGTCTATCGCCTGGTCCTCGCCTACGAGCAAGGCGACTGGGATGGCTCGACCGAGCTGGCGCGGGCCCTCGAGCTCGACGAGAAAATTCTTCCCGACGTCTTCAGCCAGTCGGTGCGCTGGGTCGATCAGGTCCTGGCGTCCTGACCAGGCAGCCGGCCAGCCATTGACACCGTGGCGCCAATCGTTGTAATATTATATGCCGCAATCGAACGCCTTCCCAATGTCGTGGAGTGCGTCGCGTCGAGTTTCAGGTGGAATACGACAGTACCCAGGGGTCGCCCCGGCGGGTCGATCGCCCGGGAGTGGCCCGCATAGCAACAGCGTCGACGGGTGTGTTTCGCGTCCGGCGGCCGAGCTCGGGAGTCAGGTCCGTGATGATTCCCCGCGCCGCGCCGGAAGTGGAATGCGCCCGTTTTTTGTTGGAGGACACATGTCCGACACCGCGGCGGTGATCCTTGCCGCTGGCCAGGGCAAGCGCCTGCATTCCGAGTTGCCGAAGGTGCTCCACCCGATCGCCGGGCGCCCGATGGTCGACTACGTCGTGGCAGCGGCGACCGAGGCCGGCGTCAGCCGAGTGGTCGTGGTCGTCGGCCACGGGGCCGACCAGGTCGAAGCGGCGCTCGGCGATCGAGTCGAGACGGTGCGCCAGGCCGAGCTCAGGGGGACCGCCGACGCGGCGCGTCGGGCGGGCGAGCTGCTCCAGGCGGACGCGCGCATCGTCGACGTCTTGATCGTCCACGGCGACTGTCCGCTGCTCACCGATGCCCTGTTTCGCGAGTTGATTCGCCACCGCCGGGAGACTGGCGCGCTGATTGCGCTGGTCGCCTCTCCGACCGACGATCCGCGCGGGTATGGTCGGGTGATGCGCGGCGCGGATGGCCGAGTTCGAGCGATCGTGGAGGACGCCGACGCGACGGAAGCGGAACGCGCGGTGCGCGACATCAACGCCGGAGTCTACTGTGTCGAGGCGCGCTGGCTGTGGGAGCGGTTGCCGATGATTCGGCCGTCTGCCTCGGGTGAGTACTATCTGCCCGACCTGGTCGGCCTGGCGGTGAAGGCCGACCAGCCGGTCCAGGCAATCGAGGCCCCGCTGGCGGTGACCGCCGGGGTGAACGACCGCGCCCAGCTCGCCGAGGCGACGGCGATCGTTCAGGACCGCCTCCGCCACGCGCTGATGCTGTCGGGCGTCACTCTGATCGACCCCGCGACGACCTATCTGGACCGGGGGGTGACGGTCGGTCGAGACACGGTGATCTATCCGGGCACGATCCTCGAAGGCGCGACGACGGTGGGCGCCGGCTGCCGCATCGGTCCGCACAGCCGAATCGTGGATTCGACGATTGGCGACCGGGTCGTGGTCGAGCTGTCGGTCGTCGAGGCCGCCCGAATTGGGGACGGCGCGCGAGTCGGCCCGTTCAGCCACCTCCGGCCGGGCGCCTGGCTCGAGGCCGAGGTCGAGCTCGGGAACTTCGCCGAGGTGAAGAACTCGCGAATCGGCGCCCGGACGAAGATCCATCACGTCAGCTATCTGGGTGACGCGCGCCTTGGCGAGAACGTCAACGTCGGCGCCGGCACGATCACGACGAATTTCGACAGCGAGTCGGGCGCCAAGAATCGAACCGTCGTCGAGGACGGCGCGAGCCTTGGCTGTGACACGATGCTGGTCGCGCCGGTGACGGTTGGCAAGAACGCGATGACCGGCGCCGGCTCGGTCGTCACCCGCGACGTGGAGCCCGGCATCCTGGTCGTCGGCGTGCCGGCCCGCCCGACGCGGCCGCGCCGCGACCGGTAATTTTCTGGAGGGTATTGTTTGGAATCCGATAGTCCTGGTATCTACCTCTGGCTCATCTTGATCGTCGCGACTTTCCTGTTCGCGTTCTCGGCGCTGGCCGAGGGCGCGATCGGCTCGCTCAGTCGGGCCAGGGTGCAGCGTCTCGCCGATCAGGATGAGCAAGCCGCGCGACGCATCGCCGATTTCGCCGAACGTCCGGCGAAGTATCTGGCGACCCTCGCGGTCGTCAAGCCCGCCGCGGTGATCGCGGCGGTGATCGCGAGCTTTCAACTGCTCGACGGCGGGTCGCTGAGGTGGAGCGCGCTTCTCGCCTGGCTCGCGACCTTCGTCGTCGCGCTGATTCTGGGCTGGATCGTTCCGCACGCCACCGCGGCCGATCACCCCGAGGACGTTTCCGCGGCGCTCGCCCTGCCGATCAAGACGCTGTCGGTGGTCTTCGCGCCGCTGGCGCGCGTGGTCGCCTGGGTCACCGATCGATTATCCTGGCTGCTCGGCGCGGGGCCGATTCCCGAGGGTCCGCTGGTCACTCCCGCCGAGCTCAAGGTCATGGTCGCGGCAAGCGAAGAGGAAGGGTTGATCGAGCGGCAGGAAAGGACGATGATCGACAACATCCTCGAGCTCGAAGAGAAAACGGTGCGCGAGGTCATGGTGCCCCGACCGGACATCGTGGGCCTGCCGGCCGCGACGACGGTGCGCGGCGCGGTGGACATCTTCGTCCGCGAGGGATACTCCCGGCTGCCGGTCTACCGCGACACGATTGACGACATCGTGGGAATTCTTTATGGTAAAGACCTGTTGCCGCTGTCGGTGTCCGGGCGGCTGGACGATCAGGTCGGCGACTTCGTCCGTCCGGCCTACTTTGTTCCCGAGTCGAAGAAGGCCGGCGATCTCCTGCGCGAGCTTCAACAGAAGCGCGTCCACATCGCTATCGTCGTCGACGAATACGGAGGAACGGCCGGCATGGTCACGATCGAAGACGCCCTGGAAGAGATCGTCGGCGAGATCCAGGACGAGTTCGACACCGAAGAGCAGAAGGTCGTCAAGATCAGCGACGACGAGGCGCTGGTGGACGGCGGCGTGAGCGTCGACGACGCGAACGAGGAGCTGGACCTGGACCTGGCCGCCGAGGAAGTCGATACGATCGGTGGGCTCGTCCACGAAAAACTGGGCCGGATCCCAATCGTGGGCGACAAGGTCGAGCTTGACAACGCCCGGTTGACGGTGGTCTCGTCCAGCGGCCGCCGGGTGACCCGGGTGCGAGTGAAGAAGCTGGCCCACCAGTCACCGAACGGGACCAACGGCTCGAACGGCGTGCGCGCCGGGCACGGACCAGAATGAGCGCTCCGGATCGGGCCGCCCTGGTCCAGGCGGCGTGGCAGGCGCGGGAGAACGCCTACGCCCCCTATTCCCAATTCCGGGTCGGCGCGGCCGTGCTCGCCGGCTCGGGGAAGATCTACCCCGGGACCAACGTCGAGAACGCATCGTCTGGATTGACGATTTGCGCCGAGCGCGCCGCCATCTTCGCGGCGATTGGCGCGGGCGAGCGGAGCATTCGGGCGGTCGCGGTCGTGACCGAGGCGGAGCAGCCGACGCCGCCCTGTGGCGCCTGCCGGCAGGTACTCCAGGAGTTTGGCCCGGAGGCATTGGTGGTCGCGGCGAATCGGACCGGGCGGTCGCGGGAATGGCGGCTTTCTGACCTGTTGCCGGACGCGTTTGGGCCCGAGTCGGTCGGGTGAGCTTCTTTCGCCCGCGGCGGCGCGATCTGCTGTCGCGCGCCGCCCAGGCGCTCATCCTGGCGGCCCTGCCCGCGGTGCTGACCACCGGCGACAGCTCGCTCTTCGACGCGATTCACCCCGGGGGCATCAGCCCGGCCATCCCGCGCACGATCGAGGGCATGCACACCCGGCTCACCGACGAGGTGGAGCCCTGGAAGATCGCCAGGACGCTGGACATGGTCCAGGCGATGGGCGCGCGCTGGATCGTCGAGCTGTTCCCCTGGGCCTACATGGAGCCGAAGCCCGGGCTGTTCGACTGGACCCACCCCGACACCGTGATCCGCGACGCGAATCAGCGGGGTCTGGAAGTGATCGCGCGGCTCGACTTCGTTCCCGCCTGGGCGCGGCCAAACGGCTCGACGCCGCGACTGCTTCCCGAGAGCCGCTATGGCGATTACGCGAGCTTCGTCGCCAAGTTCGCCCACCGTTATCGCGACGCCGTGAAGTACTTCATCATCTGGAACGAGCCAAACACCAGCTTCGAGTGGGGCTTCCGACCGGTCAGCGCGGCGTCGTACGTCGAGCTGCTCGCGCTCGCCTCCGAGTCGATCCGCCAGTCGCACCCGAATCCGATCATCCTGCCGGCTGGTCTCGCCCCGACCGTCGAGCACAGCGACCTGGCGCTCGAAGATCTGACGTTTCTCCAGCAAATGTACGATCACGGGGCTGGGCGCTACTTCGACGCGCTCTGCGCGCACGCCTACGGCTGGAAGTTTCCGCCGGACGACCCGCCGCGGGAAGATCGCCTGAACTTTTCGCGGGTCGAGCTACTGCGCCAGGTGATGGAGAAGAATGGCGACGGCGCGAAGCCGGTCATCATCACCGAAGCCGGTTGGAACGACAGCCCGCGCTGGACCAAGGCGGTCCACCCCGGCTTGCGGATTCGCTACACCCTGCGCGCCTATCAGAAGGCCTTCGCCGAGTGGCCGTGGCTCCAGGCGTTGTGCATGTGGGTCTTTCGACTTCCCACCCAGGCCCACGACTACAACGACTACTTCACCTTCGTCGACGTCAATTTTCGCGAGAAGCCGATCTACAAGCAAGTCCAGGCCAACGCGGGCGCCTGGGTCCGTTGACGGCGGTCCCATTTCTTGACGCGTTTTAATGCCCCGTGCTAGACTCCCCGCAACTGCCAGGGGGGCGGTTCGGGTTCCCCGCCGCCGATTTCGCGCGACACCCGGTCGGCCTGCTCCTCGGCATGGATCTTGACTTTCTTTCGCCAAGACCGTCGCCACCCCGCCTCGCGGGGATAAGGAGGGCCGTACCGGTGTTTTCTGGATGCCTCGTCGCGATGATTACCCCATTTCGTGATGGCAAGGTCGACGAGCCCGGGCTGCGCCGCCTTGTCGAGTTCCACCTGGAGCAAGGGACGGATGGGCTCGTCCCCTGCGGGACGACCGGCGAGTCGGTATCGATGACCGAGGAGGAGCAGCTTCGGGTCATCGAGATCGTGGTCGAGACGGTGAACCACCGGATTCCGGTGATCGCCGGAACCGGCACCAACGGCACCGCCAGGACGATCAAAATGACGAAGCAGGCGAAGGAGATCGGCGCCGACGCGGCGCTGGTCGTCACGCCGTACTATAACAAGCCGACCCAGCAAGGGCTCTTTCTGCACTTCGAGGCGATCACCAAAGAGACCGACCTGCCGCTGGTTCTCTACAACGTCCCGAGCCGCACCAGCGTGAACATGCTGCCGGAGACGGTGGCGCGCCTGGCGAAGATCCCGACCGTCGTCGCGGTCAAAGAGGCCAGCGGGAGCATGGATCAGGTCAGCCAGATCGTCCAGAGCTGCCGATCCGACTTCGCGGTCCTCTCCGGCGACGACTCGCTGACCCTGCCGATGTTGTCGCTGGGCGGCGCCGGGGTGGTCTCGGTCGTCGGTAACATCGCGCCGGCGCCGATGAGCGAGATGGTCCGCGCCTATCGCGCAGGCAATGTCGCGCGTGCCCGGGAGCTACACTATCAGGTCTTCGACCTGTGCCGGGCGATGTTCTACGAGACGAACCCGATTCCGGTGAAGACGGCGGCGGGCTTCCTCGGTCTCTGCTCGTCTGAGCTTCGCCTGCCGATGTGCCCGATGGGCGAAGCGAATCGCCAGAAGCTGGAGCAGGTTCTGAAGACGTCGCCGGTGCTGCAGCCGGCCGCGGCGAGGTAAATCTTTGAAGCTCATCGTTCATGGCGCCGCTGGCCGCATGGGTCGAGAGATCGTGAACGCGGCAACCACGGCGCCCGGCTTCGAGATCGCGGCGGCGCTCGGACGCACCGGCTCCGCCAGCCTCGGCGCGGACGTGGGGGTGCTGGCGGGCGCTGGCGCGCTGGGCGTGGTGGTGAGCGACGACGTGGCGGCGGGGCTGGCGGCCGGCGACGTCGCGATCGACGTCAGCCAGCCGGCGGCGGCGGTCCGGTTCGCGCGGCAGGCATCGGCGGCGGGGAAGCCGGTGGTGGTGGCGACGACCGGTCTGAACGCCGAGCAGCTCGCATCGGTCCGGGAAGGCGCGGGGCAGGCGCCGGTCCTGATCGCGGCGAACCTGAGCCTGGGAATCAACGTGCTCGCGCAAATTTTGCCGACGATCGCCCGGGCGCTGGGCGCCGAGTACGACGTGGAAGTGGTCGAGGCGCACCACCGTCATAAGAAAGACGCACCGTCCGGCACGGCGATCCGCCTCCTCGAGGCGATCACCGCGGCGCTCGGCAGGTCTCCGGGCGAGGTATCGCGCCACGGCCGGAGCGGCCTGGCACCGCGTCAGCCGGGCGAGATCGGCGTTCACTCGCTCCGGGCCGGTGGCATCGTCGGGGAGCATAGCGTGTTCTTCGTGAGCGAGGGCGAGCAGATCGAGGTGGCGCACCGCGCCTTCAGTCGCCGCACGTTCGCGCTTGGCGGACTGCGCGCGGCGGCGTTCCTGGCCGATCAGAGGCCGGGGCTGTACACGATGCAAGACGTGTTGGGGTAAGCGCGGCAGGTTTTGCGACTGGCGAAGTCGGGGCGTGGCAAGGACGGGCCTCACCCCCTGCCCCTCGCCATTTCTGGCGAAATGGAGAGGGGAGAGACGACGGCGCTTGGCGCCGCTCCGGGTTCCCCCTCTCCATTTGCGGGCAAATAGAGAGGGGGTTAGGGGGGAGGCCCGTCCTTGCCATGGCAGATCCACGTAGCGAAGGAGTCT
>JBOGTX010000197.1:0-4068 GCA_050695695.1 Chloroflexota bacterium | reverse complement strand
TATTCTGATCGTCACCAGTGGGGGCACCTCCTGGTCGGCTTGGAATCTGGTTCGCCACCAGCATGCTCCCACTTCCTTTCCCTGGCAACTCCGGGGACATCACCGATCTTTTCCTGAATCTCTATAGCAAAGCGGGAAATCTGAGCTACCGAGACGGCAATGTTGCTCCGTCCCATGCGCGGGATATCCAGGAAACGCTCGAATGGGCATATACAATTCTTAACAACGCTCGGGGCACTCCAGTATGCCGTTCTCGCCTTCCATGGCCGCGCTGGTCGACCGCACTGCGGTTGTAGCTCGACCTGTCCGCAATCCCCGGTTCCCCCTTTCGCGCGTTTTTCGCGTCGTTTCGCGGATTTCGTGGTCCAAACGTCACCCACCGTGATCAACTCGGCTCCCGCGTCTTCGGCGTGTTCACAAACCGTCGAATTCCCAGCGGCCTCTCACCAAAATTGACCAGCAGGCAGATCGGGTAATCCCCCTGACGCAGGTAAAGGAGGCACTGCTCGACGTCCTCCGGCAAGACCGACGTCCGTGCCTTCGTTTCGAGGAGAAGCTCACTTCGGGCATCTTGAACGAAAAAGTCGGCGCGTCGCTTGGTGACGATCACGCCGTCGTAGGCGATCGGAATCTCCAGCTCGCGCTCGAACGCCAGCCCGCGCTTGGGCAGCGCAAGCTCAAGCGCACGCTGATAATCGACCTCCATGCAGTTCACGCCAAGCTGGCGCTGCACGTCGATGCAGGCGCCGATCACGAGGCGGGAGAGCGGTTCGAAGTCGTAGCCGATCATGCGGGTGTCTCCTCCGGCAAAGGTGCCCTGGGGTGATGAAATTGGCGACGGGACGTTTGGACCACGAAATTCACGAAAGGGCGCGAAAAGAGCGCGAAAACCTGAGCGCGGCGCCCAGTACCCCAGATGTAGCTCCCCGGCCCAGCGAGAGCATCGTCGGTGCGTCCAGAGGAGGCTTCGCTCATGCCTCCCGCGTCAGCCAGTCTTACCGCAACCTTCGTTCTCAACCCTGGATCGCTCGCCAACCGACGCCACCACGATCAGTACACAGCATCTCGCCCGCTCAGCGTCCCCTTTCGCGCCTCTTTTCGCGTCGTTTCGCGGGTTTCGTGGTCCAAACGTTCTGCCGCGTGGTCCAAACGCGTCCAAACGTCCCTGATTACACCCTCAGCCGTGGATCCAGCACGTCCCTCAACCCGTCTCCAAAAAAGTAGACCGCCAGCACCGTGATCGTCAGGGCGAGGCCGGGGAGGGTCGAGACCCACCAGGCGATCTCGACGTAGCTGCGACCGTCGGCAATCATCGCGCCCCAGGTGGGGATCGTCGGGGGCACGCCAATGCCCAGGAAGGTCAGCGACGACTCGGCGATCATCATCGAGCCCACCTGCTGGGTCGCGACGACGATCACCGGCGTCCAGACGCCAGGCAGCACGTGCTTGAAGAGGGTTCTCGGGTGCGACGCGCCGAGAGCGTGGGCGGCCTCGACGTAGGGCATCTGCTTGAGCGAGAGGACGACCCCACGAACGATTCGGGCGTAGCCGAGCCAGCCGGTCAGGCCGAGAATGATGATCAGTCCGGTCAGGCTCTGGCCGAAGAGCGCGACCAGGACGATCGCCAGCAGGATGAACGGGATCGCCATCTCGGTATCGACCAGCCGCATGATCAAGGTCTCGGTCAGGCCGCCGAAGTAGCCGGAGAGCAGCCCCATCAGCACGCCAACCGTGCCGGCGAGCAAGACCGCGGTGCCGCCGATCAGCAGGGAGACCCGCGCGCCGAAGATGATCCGACTGAGGACGTCGCGACCGAGCGGATCGGTGCCCAGCAGGTGGAGCGCGCCGGTCGGCTCGCGGAAGAACGGGGGCTGATTGTTGAACTGGTTGACCTGTTGCAGCGGCGGATAGGGCGCGAGAATCGGCGCCAGGATCGCCATCAGCACGACCAGGCCGATCAGCACCGCGCCGACGACGAGCCGCCGGCTGCGCAAGGACCGCCGAAAGAAGCTGGCTCCGGGCGAGGCGAGCTCGAGGTCAAGACGGTCGTCGGATTCAGAAAACGACGACCCGGTCGTCAGAGTGCGCTTCACGGGCGAGCACCGCCTCTCTGCTGACCCGTCACTGATAGCGGATCCGCGGGTCGAGTCGGGCGTAGAGCAGATCGACCGCCAGATTCATGAAGACGAACGCCGCCGAGACGATCAGGACATCGGCCTGGATGACCGGATAGTCGCGCGAGTAGATCGCGTTCACCGCGATCTGGCCAACGCCCGGCCAGCCGAAGACCTGCTCGATGATCACGGCACCGCCAAGCAGGGCGCTGAGCTGGAGTCCCAGCACGGTGACCAGCGGGATCAGCATGTTGCGCAGGGCGTGCTTCCAGACCACCGTTCGCTCGCGCAGGCCCTTGGCCCGCGCGGTGCGGACGTAGTCGTCGTTCAAGACGTCAAGCATGCCCGACCGCGCCAGGCGAGTGACGATCGGCATAAGCACCGCGCCGAGGGTGACCGCCGGCATGATGATGTACTGCGGCCCGAAGTCTCCCGAAGTTGGCAGGAGGTGGAGATCGACGCTGAACACGATGATCAGCATGATCCCCAGCCAGTACGGTGGCGTCGCCTGACCGATCAGGGCGAGACCGACCCCGAAGTAGTCCCAGAAGGTGTCGCGATGCAGCGCCGAGAGAATGCCAACCGGCAGCGCGACCCCGACCGAGATCAGGAAGGCGACCGCGCTGAGGATGAGGGTATTGGGAAGCGCGCCCATGATGACTTGCAGGGCCGGCTCTTTGTAGAAGATCGAGTCGCCGAGATCGCCGTGCACCGCGTGATCCAGGAAGATGACGTACTGCACGTCAATCGGCTGGTCGAAGCCCATCTGGTGGCGCGCCTCGGCGATCTGCTCCGGGCTGGCGGTCTCGGCCAGCATGATCGTGATCGGGTCGCTTGGCGCGAGGCGCAACAGCGCGAAGACGATGACCGATACCCCCCAGAGGACGACCAGCGCCTGGAGGGTCCGACGGATTGCGTAGGTTGCCAAATTCTTTCAGCGACGAGTGGCGCCCGCCGTCTCGCGCGCGCCACCCGTCGATCGATCCTTTCAGGCTGTGACGTCGCAGGCGTACACCCGGGTGTCGCCGCCGGTTCGGCCCTGGAAGCCAGTCACGCGCTTGCGGACGCCCCAGACGAATTCTTCCTGGTAGAGAATCAGCTCCGGCAAGTCATCGTAGAGCACCTGCTGGATTTGTTTGTAATCGTTGTCCCGCCTGGTCGAATCGAGCTCGCCGCGCGCCTGCTCGATCATCGTCACGATGTTGGGATTGATCTCCTTGTAAAAGTTGCCGAACGCGGAGTCGACGTAGAGGATCGTGAAGTTCGGATCGGGGTTGCTGACGCGGCCAATCTCCTGAATGCACATGTCGAAGTCGCCGGACTTTCGGGCCTGGGTATAAGCGCCCGGCTCGAGGAACTGCATGTCGACCTGAAAGCCAAGCTGTTGTAACTGATTCCCGACGTATTCGCACGCCTCCTTGATCTTGGCGAACCAGGCCGGGTTGAGCTTGAAGGAAATCTTCGTGCCCGGCTTGATGCCGGCCTTGCTGAAGCGGGCCTTCGCCTGGTTCATGTCATACGGAATGACTTTCTTGAATAGCGCGTCGTCATAGCCGACCGTCCCCGGTGGGATCGACGCGCCGACCGCGTTGCCCTCCTTGACGATGTTCTTGACGATGTTTTCCTTGTCGATCGCGTAGGCCACCGCCCAGCGCGCATCCTTGTTCTTAAAGGGATCGCGGCGAACGTTGAACGTGATCGCCAGCTCGTTGGTGGCCGGGGATCGCACGATGCTGACGTTCGCGTCTTTCCCGAGCTGCTCGGCCTGATCTCCGGACAGACTG
This sequence comes from Chloroflexota bacterium, assembly GCA_050695695.1. GTDB lineage: Bacteria > Chloroflexota > UBA6077 > FW602-bin22 > CADDYW01 > JAJPKB01. The sequence continues at coordinate 170 of JBOGTX010000197.1, read as the reverse complement.
TCGATGACGTCGACCTCGCCATTTTGCAGCGCGGCGATCCGGGTGGCGTCCTCGCTGATCGAGCGAAAGATGATCTGATCGAGCTTGACCATCCCCTTGACCCAGTAGTCGTGGTTGGCGTCGCCGATCCACCGCTCGTTGGGTGTCCAGGAGTTGTATTTGAACGGACC
>JBOGTX010000196.1:0-2201 GCA_050695695.1 Chloroflexota bacterium | reverse complement strand
GAGCTTCGAGACCGCCGCCCGCAAGCTGACCGATCGCCAACACCAGCGCTTCGGCTTCGACGTCTTCGGCGACGGCTCGCCGCTCAGCGGCGAGATGCGCTACGCCCCGTTCCTCTGGTCGGCCGGGGGCAGCTTCTTCGACGACGCCGGCGACCTGGCGACCTGGAACCAGTCAGCCGGCTTGAGCGCGATCGTTTTCCTGGCGCGCCTCTCCCAGAACTACGCCTCGGCCGGCGCGGCGACCGCCAGGGATAGCGTGCTGGTGGATCGCTGGCTTTCCGGTCAGACCGCCATGCTCCTTTTCGGCCCCGAGCTGAGCGCTCAGGCTGACCAGTCGGCGATGGACTACGACGTCCAGTCCGTCCCGGCCTATTTCCAGGGGCAGTCGTCGTCCCTGGCGATGAGCGCTGGCGCGGTCGGCCTGTTCTCGGCGTCACCGCACAAGGATTGGGGGCTCGACTTCATTCACGACCTCGCCGGCAAAGACGCCCAGGTGGCGGGCCTGGAATACCTTCGCCTGCTGCCCGCCAACGTCGAGGCGGGAGACACGGCGCCGGTCTTTCAGCACAATCCGACGATGGGAGAATTCCTGCGAATCCTCCGCGAAGACGACGTTCACCCTTTCCCGATGGCGCGCCAGCGCGATGCCGACGTTCAGAAGATCTTCCAGGTCTACCTCGGCATCGCCCTTCAGGGACTCGCCACGCCCGAGAGTGCCTGGACCACCTCGTCAAAGCAGGCCACCGAGCTGCTGAAGGCGCCGCTTCCTCCGACCGCGACGCCGAAAGGGCAGTAAGAATCGCGAACAACATGACGCATCCCGAATTTCCGCGATGGCGTGCCCTACGGCATCCACGCGCCATCCTCTTGTTCGCGATCCTCAGCGCAGACCGCCGAAGAACGCCCGAACGTCGCCGACCAGGAGGTCCGGCGCCAGGTGGGCGCCGTAGTGGCCGCCACGGTCGAAGTGCGACCAGCGGACGATGTTCCGGTGATCCCGCTCGGCGAAGCGACGAATCCCGCTGAAATCGCCGGCGAAGCCGGCCACCGCGATCGGGATCGTCGTCGGCTCAGTAGGGCGCGGCGCGTGCGCGTTCTCGTAGTAGAAGCGGGCAGCCGATGCCGCGGTCCGGGTGAGCCAGTAGAGCATCACGTTCGTCAGGATGAAGTCGTCGTCGAGGTCTTCGCCGAAAAGCTGCACGTTCCAGGCGAGCAGACCGACCGGCGAATCGAGCAGCGCGAACGCGAGGGTCTGTGGCTGCTGGGACATGAGCGTGTTGTAGGACATTTTGTTCTGGTAGTACCACTGGAGCGTCCCCAGCTCGCGCTGCTCCTCCGGGGTGAGGTTTGCCAGCTCGGCCGCGTCGCCCGAGGGGAAGGAGTAAAGGGCGGTCACGTGGACGCCGACGACGTGCGCCGCGTCCAACCGCCCCAGCTCTGGGTTGATCATCGAGCCGATATCGTTGCCAACCACGCCATAGTGGGTGTAGCCAAGACGACTCATCAGCTCGGCCCAGGCTCGGGCGGTCCGGTAGATACTCCAGCCCCGTTCCGTGGTCGGACCGGAGAACGCGAAGCCAGGCAGCGAAGGAATCACGAGGTGATAGGCTTCGGCCGGGTCAAGATCGTGGGCCCGCGGATCGGAGAGCGGTCCGATGACGTCGAGGTACTCGACGAACGTGCCGGGCCAGCCGTGGGTGAGGATCAACGGTCGCGCGTGGGGCTCGGGCGAGCGCACGTGGAGGAAGTGGATCTTCTGGCCGTCGATCAGTGTCGTGAACTGCGGATAAGCGTTGAGCTTCGCCTCCCAGGCAGGCCAGTCGTAGCCGTCGCGCCAATAGGTCGCCAGCTTCCGGACGTAGCCTCCCGGCACGCCGTAGTCCCAGCCGACGCCCGTTAGCTCGTCGGGCCAGCGCGTCTCGGCAAGGCGCCGGCCCAGGTCGTCCAGGTCGCCCCGGGGAATCTCGATGCGGAAGGGATGGATCGCGGTCGATCGGTCGTCGTTGCTGGTCATCGTACACCCCAAATTTTTCGAATCGCCGCGCCGGAGCGCGGTGCCCCGTCTGGTGCTATCCTATAGAGATTCAGGAAAAGATCGGTGATGTCCCCGGAGTTGCCAGGGAAAGGAAGTGGGAGCATGCTGGTGGCGAACCAGATTCCAAGCCGACCAGGAGGTGCCCCCACTGGTGACGATCAGAATA
>JBOGTX010000195.1:0-2454 GCA_050695695.1 Chloroflexota bacterium | reverse complement strand
GGCCACGTCCTCCTCGTCAGGCGACGAGCGCGCCTTCAGCCTCGGCGGCCGGTTCCTTGACCGGAGTCGGCAAGCTGGAGCCTTCGGGGGCGAGCGCGGCCTTCAGAACGTCTTCGGCCTGGTCGACGAGCACAAAGGTCATCTGCGCCCGCAGCTCGGCCGGCAGATCGTCGAGATCGTTCTCATTCCGGCGCGGCAGAATCACCGTGGTGATTCCCGCCCGCCGCGCGCCAAGAACCTTCTCCTTGACCCCGCCGATCGGCAAGACCTTGCCGCGCAGAGTGATCTCGCCGGTCATTGCCACGTCGGAGCGGACGAGTCGGCCGACCAGCAGCGACGTCAGCGCGGTCACGAGCGTCACGCCCGCCGATGGCCCCTCCTTTGGTACGGCACCCGCCGGGACGTGGACGTGAATGTCGTTCGTCTCGAAGAACTTCGGATCGATTCCCAGCTCGGCGGCCTTGGACCGGACGTAGCTCAAGGCGGTCTCGGCCGACTCTCGCATGACGTCCCCGATCTGTCCGGTGAGCTTCAGTTCTTTTCGGCCAGGCATCAGCGTCGCCTCGACGAAGAGAATCTCCCCGCCAACCGGCGTCCAAACCAGGCCGGTCGCGACGCCCGGACGGTCGATCCGCTCCGCGACCTCGCCGAAGTAGCGCGGTCGGCCGAGTAGCTCGCGCGCCAGCTCAGCGTCGACGGTCATCGAGGCAACCTTGCCCTCGGCGATGCGCGTCGTGATCTTGCGCACGACCGCCGCGATCTCGCGCTCGACGTTGCGAACGCCGGCTTCGCGGGTATAGTCACGAATGATCGCGCGCAAACCGTCGTCGGTGAACGTTACCTCCGCCGGCTTCAAGCCATGGGCACGAAGCTGCTTGGAAACCAGGTACCGCTCGGCGATCTTGAGCTTCTCTTCCTCGGTGTACCCGGCAAGCTGGATGATCTCCATGCGGTCGCGCAGCGGCGCCGGAATGGTGTCCAGCGTATTCGCGGTCGTGATGAACATCACCCGAGACAGGTCGAATGGGACGTCGAGGTAATGATCTCGGAAGTCCTTATTTTGCTCCGGATCGAGAACCTCGAGCAGGGCGGAGGACGGATCCCCTCGCCAGTCCGATCCTACCTTGTCGACTTCGTCGAGCATGAACACCGGATTATTCGACTCGGCGCGACGAATCGCCTGGATGAAGCGGCCCGGCATCGCCCCGACGTAGGTTCGTCGATGGCCGCGGATCTCGGCCTCGTCGCGGACGCCCCCGAGCGACATTCGGACGAATTTTCGTCCCATCGCCCTGGCGATCGACTGTCCCAGCGAGGTCTTCCCAACGCCCGGCGGCCCAACGAAACAGAGAATCGGCTCGCGACGCTCGGCGCCGCCAAGCTCCGATCCAGCCTCGGCCTCGGCCTCGCGCTCGTCTCGGAGCTTGAGCACGGCGAGGTATTCGAGAATTCGCTCCTTCACTTTCTCCAAATCGTAATGATCCTCGTCGAGAACCTGACGGGCCCGCGCGACGTCGATCTCGCCACCCTGCCGAACGTTCCAGGGTAGCGCCGTGATCCAGTCGAGATAGGTCCGAATGACCGAGTGCTCGGGCGACGCCGGCGACAGCTTCTCCATGCGCCCGAGCTCGCGCTCGGCCTCCCGTCGAACTTCCTCGGGGAGACTCGCGGCCTCGAACTTGGCCCGAAGCTGCGCGATCTCCGACTGCTCCTCGTCCGCCTCGCCAAGCTCTTTGCGAATGGCCTTCAACTGCTCGCGCAGGAAGTACTCACGTTGCGCCTTGCTCAGGCGTTCCTGGGCCTCGCTCTGGATGCGCTTACCCAGCTCGAGCACGTTCAGCTCGCGGGTCAGGATGCCGGTCAGGAACTCGAGCTTGCCCCTGGCGGAGTCGATCGACAGCATCTCCTGACGCTCGTTCAGCTCGAGCCGCAAGTTGTTCGCGATGAAGTAGACGATCTGAAGGGTATCCTCCAGATTGATGACCGCGGTCGAAAGCTCGTCGGGAAGGGTAGGAGACAGGGTCACCAACTGCTGGAACGTGGACTGCGCGTTTTGAACTAGCGCTTGGATTTCCACTCCGGTCTCGGTCGTCTCCGGCATTCTCTCGACCCGGGCGCTCAGAAACGGCTCGCGCTCGACGTATTCGAGAACGCGGATGCGCTCGCGGCCCTTGACGAGCAGGCGGACGGTCCCATCGGGAATCTTCAAAATCTGAGTAATTTCAGCCGCCGTTCCGATGGTGAAGGAATTTTCGGGTTCTCCACGCTCGACGTTCGGCTCTTTCACCGCGACCAATCCCACCAGGCGGCCGGCGCTCATGGCGTGCTCGATCAGCTTCAGCGACCGTTCCTGGCCAACGGCGAGCGGCGCGGCGGTTAATGGATAGATAACCGTGTCTTTGAGCGGGAGAATCGGTAAGATCTCCGGTAGCACGAACGTGTGCTCGCCCGACT
>JBOGTX010000194.1:0-5940 GCA_050695695.1 Chloroflexota bacterium | reverse complement strand
GTCCTGGAACTTCGTCGCCAGCGTCTTCTGGACCTGGGCCACGTAAAGCGCGGAGTCGTGTCACGAGAATGGCGGGCGCCTAACCTCCCCTACCGACGACCGGTCGGTTGCCGGTCCGATCATGTCTCATTGCGCTGACGACGCTACTTCTTGCGCACCGCGATGTAAACCTTCGTGCCGCGCGGGACCTGGGTGCCGGCCTGGGGTAGCTGACTGAGCACCCGACCGGGCGCGATCGAAAGGAAGAAGCTCTTGTCCGGAACGTCCTCGATCGTCTGGTAGTTGGCGTAGCTCGTTATCAAACCGGAATCGCTAATCACCCGCTGCGCGTCGGCCTCGGTCATGCCAACCAGGTTCGGCATCACCACCACGTTCGGGTTGCTGGGCGCGGCGATTGGCGTCACCTGAGCCGGCGGCGCCGGGACCGGCGTCGAGGTCGGGGGCACCGAAGTCGCGGTCGGAATTGGCGTCGGCGGGAGCGGAGTCGTGGTCGGCACCGGCGCCGATTCGGTCGGCAGAGTGCCCTCGATGAACCAGTCGGTGATCGACGGCCGGCCGGGCACCGGTCGCAAGCCGGTCGTCGCGTCGACCGCGGCGCGAACCAGCCCGGGCGGCCGAACGAACTGCTGCACCGGCGCGTTCTTCAGCGCCGCTTCGATGAACTCGTGCCAGATCAGGCCGGCCCCCCGCGCGCCAAACACGTTCTTCATCGGCTGATCGTTCGCGTTTCCCACCCAAACCCCCACCACGAGTTGAGGGGTATAGCCCATGGTCCAGGAATCCTGAAACTCCTCGGTGGTGCCGGTCTTGACCGCGGCCGGGCGATTGATCTCGAGGTACGAGTGCGCCCCGAACGTCTCCGCGCGCGCCGCGTCGTCGGCGAGGATGTCGGTGATCAGCCAGGTCGCTTGCGGGCTGGCGAGCCGCGTGCCGGCCGGCGGCTGATAGTTGGAGAGCACTTTCCCATTGGCATCGGTCACCCGCAGAATCGCCACCGGCTCGAGCTGGGCCTGGCCCGCCTGCGGGTTGGCGACCGGCTCGCCGATCTGCACGCCGTCGTTCGCCAGCGCCGCGTAGGCGAACGTCAGGTCGAGCAGGCGCACCGGGCCGCTGCCCAGCGTGAGGGACAACCCATAGTAGCCCGGCGCCTGCCGCAGGGTCGTGATCCCGAAGAGGTGAAGGGTTTGCAAAAGCTCCGCGATGCCGATCTTATTCAACATCTCGACGGCTGGAACGTTCAGCGAGTTGGCGAGCGCGCGGCGCACCGTCACCGGCCCGCGAAACTTGTAGTCGGCGTCGTGTGGCGCGTACGGCGGCTGGCCGTTCCCCATCGAGTACTTGATCGGCGAGTCCATCAAAATCGAGGCCGGCGTGGCGAGGTGGTGCTCGAACGCGTAGAGGTAATTGAACGGCTTGAGGGTCGAGCCCGGCTGGCGGGCGGTCAACGCCATGTTGATCTGTCCCTGGATGGCATCGTCGTAGAAGCTCGCGCTGCCAACCATGGCCAGGATCTCGCCGGTCTTCGGATCCATCGCCACCAGCGCGGCGTTGTTCGCGTTGTCCGCCTTGATCGTGGCGAGTCGGTTCTTCACGATCGTCTGGGCCTGATTTTGGAGATCGAGGTCGAGCGAGGTATAGACGCGCAACCCCCCGTCATAGAGTTGTTGGCGACTGAATCGGTCTTCCAGCAGGCTCTGCACGTACATCACGAAGTGTGGGGCCTCGAACACCGTTGGCGCGGAGTGGTAGTCGAGCGGCTCGGCCGCGGCCGCGTCGGCCTGAGCCTGGGTCAGGTAGCCGTGCTTGACCATCAGCCCGAGGACTTCGCGCTGGCGCTCCTTCGCGGCGTTCGGGTGCTGGTAAGGGTCGTAGGTCGCCGGTGCCTGCGGCAGACCGGCGATCAGCGCCGCCTGGGCAAGGGTCAACTGCCCGACCGGTTTATCGAAGTAAGTCTCCGACGCCGCTTCGACGCCGTAGGCAAGATTTCCGTAGTTGATCTCGTTGAGGTAGCGCTCGAGAATCTCGTCCTTGCTGTAGCGCTCGGTCACGCGAACCGCGAGAATCGCCTCTTCGACCTTGCGGCCCAACGACTGCGACTGGCGCTCTCGCGGCGTCATGATGACGTTGCGGACGAGCTGCTGGGTGATCGTGCTGGCGCCGGAGACGATCTGGCGGTGGATCGCGTCCTGGGCCAGCGCTCGGGCGATCGCGACCGGATCGACGCCCGGATTAGTGTAAAAGTTAGGGTCCTCGGTCGAGATCGTCGCGTCGGTGAGCGCCGGGGGAATCTGGTTCAAATGGACGAGCGTGCGCCGACCGCCCTGGGGATCGAACAGCTCGTAGAGGAGCCGCCCTTTGCGGTCGTAGATCATCGTGGACTGGAAGACGCTCTTCGAGAAGACCTGGTCCACCGGCGGAAGGTCGCGGGTCAGGTAGTCCGAGAGCTCGCCGACGACGCCGAATCCGAAGACCGCGAGCAGCGCCGCGCTGACCGCGAAGGTCGTGACCAGCACGAAGCCAAGCAGGCCGATGGCGAACGTGTTCAAGAAGCCGTCGTCGCGGCGTCGCGGACGGCTGTTACGGATGAGTGGATTCGACTTGCCTGAGATACGCCTGGAAGCGCTCATTCCTGCCGATTATACCATCCCCCGCGCCGCTGGCCCACTTTCTGCCGCGCCTTATGTCGAGATGAAGCAGTCGACGAAACACGAAGACATCACGGCGCTGGAGCGCGACGCGTTTCAAAAGGGAATTCAAGTCTTCGGCGAAGGCAATCTCGACGCCGCGCTCATGCTGGTTGGCGAGGCGCCGGGTAAGGAAGAAGTTGCCGCGGGGAGGCCGTTCCAGGGCCCGGCCGGAAAAGCTTTGGATCGCCTGCTCGAGCGGGTGAACGTCCCACGGCGCGAGCTCTGGATCACGAATCTGGTCAAGATCCGTCCGTTCGTCGAGGGGTGTCGAAACAAAGTAAATCGGCCGCCGAGCCCCGAGGAGGTCACGGCGCACGCCAGCATTCTCCAGGACGAGATCCGGATCATCCGTCCGAGGGTCATCCTTTGCCTGGGCGTCACCGCCGCCTCGGCGCTGATCCACCTGAACTTCAAGATCGGCGAAGAGCGCGGCCGCTGGTTTCCCGGTCCCGACGAGTCGCTCCTCACCGCGACCTATCACCCAGCTTACTTGCTGCGCCTCCGCGGCCCGAGCTACGAGGCCGCGCGCGACGCGATGGCCGCCGACCTGCTGCGCGCCTGGGCCACCGCGCTCGGCGGCCGGGGAGAAGCGGCTTAGGTCCTCACACGCTCGGCGTGCTCCTCGTGAGCGATTTCCTCGATCTCCCGCCAGATGAGCGGCTTCTCAAGGGCGCCGGCGATCTGATAGTGCCGGAGGAGTCGTGACTCCCGCGGGGCAACCGTGATCTGGCCCTTCGGGCTGACTCGGCTGCTAAACTCCTGAGTGTGCATCGTCATACGCCCTCATTATGTACAATCTCATACGTCAGTTGTACCTTCGTAGTCCGCCATGCGTTAAGCCTCGTGCGACCACGCACAATTTGCGCGCCGACCGCCCTCCGGCTACAATCCGGCTATCTGGTCGCGGGGAGGCGTGGTGTACCCGGAGCTCGGGATTCTGGCCGACGACCTGACCGGCGCCACCGATAGTGGCCTCCAATTCGCCAAGTGCGGGCGGCGGACCCACGTCTCCCTGAGCTGGACCGGCAGCTCGGCCTGCGACGTCCTCGTCTTCGATTCGGATTCGCGCGCGCGGACACCTGCCGAGGCCCGGGAGCGCGTGCTTCAGGCGACCCGGAAACTGCGCGCCGCCGGGACGCGCCGCTTCTACAAGAAGATCGATTCAACCGCGCGGGGCAACCTAGGGATCGAGATCGAGGCGATGCTCGAGGCGCTCGAGCTGGCGGCAGCTTTGATCTGCCCCGCCTTTCCAGATCTGGGGCGAACGGTCCGCCAGGGCGACGTCCACGTCCAGGGCATTCCGCTCGACCGGTCGGAGTTCGCGCGCGACCCGCTCTGGCCGGCGACCACGTCGTCGCTCGCCGAGATCCTGCGCCGCCAGACATTCTTGCCAATCGCCAGCCTGCCCCTGAATGACGTCCGGCGGGGGCCCGCGCACCTTCGGGTGCGCATCGAGGCGCTCCTCGCCGAGGGCGCGCGCCTGATCGTCGGAGACGCCGAGTCGCCCAACGACCTGCGCGGACTGGTCGAGGCGCTACGCCAAACCGATCGGGCGATCTTACCAGTTGGCTCGGCCGGCCTGGCGGAATGGCTCGGCGGATCGCTCGCCAGCCCGGCGCGCCCCCCGCGGGAGATCGCCTTGAGTCGAGAGCCGATTCTGCTGGTAGCCGGCACGGTGAGCCAGACCGGCCTCGTCCAATTGGGCCGCCTCGTCGAAAGCGGGGTCAAGCTCGTCCGGCTCCCTCCCGACGAGGCGCTCGGCAACCCCGAGTCCACCGCCCACACTACGGCGATCGAGCTCGTCCGGGAGTTCCGCGACGGCGGCTGCGTCGCGCTCGCGCTGGTGAACCCGACGTCGACCGGGGCGGACCCTCGCCTGGCGGTCGCGCATCGTGGCCTGGCGCCGGGACTCGCGACCGAACGTCTGGTTGGAGCACTCGGTCGCACCACCGTGCTCGCCCTGGCTCGGGTCTGCCCGGCGGCCATGATCCTGACCGGCGGAGACACCGCGCGAGCGGTCTGCGCGGCCCTTGGCGCGAACGGATTGGACGTTCACCGCGAAGCCGCTCCGGGTGTGCCGATCTGTCTGCTCGAAGGCGGCCGCTGGGACGGCTTACCGGTCGTGACCAAGGCCGGTGGCTTCGGGGCGGCGGACACCCTGACGCGAGTCGTGAAGCAGTTAGAGGAGATGCGACGATGAGCTCCAATTATCGGCCAATCGTCGGGTTGACGATGGGCGATCCCGCCGGCGTCGGGCCGGAAGTCGTGGTGAAGGCCATGAACGAGGCGAGCCTTTACGACCGGTGCCGTCCCCTGGCAATTGGCGATCTCGACACCCTTCGACGGACGATCGCCTCGCTCGGGCTCGGGTTGGCCGCGAGCGTCGTGCAAGACCCGGCCACGGGGACGTACGCGCACGGCACGATCGACGTGCTCCAGGCGACGACCGAAGACCTCCGGGGAATCGCCCCGGGTAAGGTCCAGCCCGCCGCGGGAAAGGCCGCCGCCGAGTGCGTGATCAAGGCCACCGAGCTGGCACTGGCGGGCAAGATCGAGGCGGTCGCGACCGCGCCGCTCAACAAGGACGCGCTGAACCAGGCGGGCTATCACTACCCCGGCCACACCGAGATGCTCGCCGATCTCACCGGAACGACCGACTTTTCGCTCACCCTGATCGCCGACAAGCTACGGGTGATTCACGTGACCACCCACGTCTCCATGCGGAAAGCGCTCGACCTGGTCGACCGCGCGCGGGTGCTTCGGATCGTGCGCCTCGCCGACCGCTTCTGTCGCTACCTGGGAATCGCCGAGCCCCGGATCGCGGTGGCGGGATTCAACTGCCACGCCGGCGAAAACGGCCTGTTTGGCAACGAAGAGATCGACCAGATCACCCCGGCCGTCGAGGACGCGCGGGGCGAGGGAATCAAGGCAAGCGGCCCCTGGCCGGGCGATACGATCTTCTACCGCGCCAGCCAGGGTGAGTTCGACATGGTCGTGGCGATGTATCACGACCAGGGCCACATTCCAGTGAAGATGCTCGGCTTCGAGGCCGGCGTGAATACGACCGCCGGCCTGCCGATCATTCGGACCTCGGTCGACCACGGCACCGCCTTCGACATCGCCGGGCAGGGCAAGGCCAGCCACGGCAGCATGGTCGAAGCGGTCAAGCTAGGGGCAAAGCTAGCGCTGGAAAGAAGGCCGGTGGGGGTGTAGGGCGCGTGGCCTCACCCCCTGCCCCTCTCCATCGGAGATG
>JBOGTX010000193.1:0-1573 GCA_050695695.1 Chloroflexota bacterium | reverse complement strand
ATCAGGTCGATCCGGCGGACGTCAACTTCCTCGCCGACTGGCTGACTCCGACGCGTGTCGCCGGCCTGAAGCGGGCGGCGCACACGTTCACCGGCCCTACGTCCACACCGGGCGTTTCCGAGCTGGTCTGGACTCTCGACCTCCCTTGCCAACCGGTAGTGCCATGCAAGGGAACAACCTTTCAAGACGAAACGCGAATCCAATACCGCCAATACCCTGGCTACGCGGAGCTTCCGGTCGGTCTGATCGAGACCCGAGATGGAACGACGGTCATCCGTCGGGTGACGGTCAGCGATTTCCGCCTGCTGCTAAAGAGCCAGGGCTGAAGAGCAATCGGGCACCCTCCTCAGCCGGACGAGCGCCCAATCCCCTCTTCCCCCTGGGAGATGGCCAGAGTGAGGGGCCGGTGCCCCGGTTCGACGGAAGGCCGGGCCCCTCACCCCCTTCCACTCTCAGGGGGAGAGGGAGAAGCATGCTCGATCGTCAGCCAGGTCGATTTAGGGACTGCTCTAGCGGACGCGCACGCCACGGTCGTCGACGACCAAGAAGCGATCGAGCTGGCTGGCGTGGGTGGTGAGGATCTGCCCTAGCAGGAGGATCTTGGTCTGGAGAGCTTGATCGCTCAAGCGGAAGAAGATGACGCCGGCGTGGGCCAGTCGTTGGTGAAAAACCAACTCGCCAAAATCGCGGTCGTTGGTGATGAGAATTCGTTCCTCGGCCCGAGCGAGGGCGAGGACCTCGGCATCGGGGAGGCCGGCCGGATAATCGTGGGCGATCGCGGTGACGTCGTGGCCGAGCTCCTGGAGAAAGGCGGCGAGACGAAACTCGGCGCTCTCATCGAGAAGAAACCTCATGCCTGAACTGGCTGGGCTTGGGGAGGATGTCCTTTCTCTTCAACCAGCGTCGCAGCAAACTCCAGGCAGGCTTGAACATCCTCGCGAGTCAGGCGCGGGTAATCGGCGAACAACTCCGCTAGGTCCGGATTCGCCGCCAGCTTTGCCAACACTAACTCGACCGGAATGCGTGTCCCCTTCACAACGGGCTTGCCGACCAGGATTGCCGGGTCGTAAATAATGCGGTCTTGGTAACGAAAGGCTTCTTTTACCATAGAATCGACCCCCCACCTTCGGGACACTCCAAGTATAACAGGCTTCGTCCGATCCACACCTGCGAAGGGATAGGAAATGAGGGAAACGCAGGGCATCACTCCGGAAACAGGTCCGTGCTGAGGTACTTCAGCCCGGTGTCGTTCGCGGTCGTCACGATCAGGGTGCCCGGCTCCGCCTCGGCCGCGAGCCTCAGGGCGGCGGCGACATTGGCGCCGGTCGAGAAGCCACCAAAAACGCCCTCTTCGCGAGCCAGCCGACGCGCCACCTCGATCGCGTCGTCGTCGGAGATGCCGAGGTAGCCGTCGCAAAACGCCGGATCCCAGAGCGGCGGGATCTGGGCGTAGCCGGCGCCCTGAATCTTGTGGCGGGTATCGACGACCGTACCGCCGGCCAGGATCGGCGCCCGTGCGGGCTCGACCGCGTAGGTCCGAATCTGCGGTCGCCGCTTCTTCAAGGCGCGGGCG
>JBOGTX010000192.1:0-5589 GCA_050695695.1 Chloroflexota bacterium | reverse complement strand
CGCCCACCGCGTGGCGGTCCTGGTCGCCGGATCGATTCTCTTCGAGGGCACTCCGGACCAGTTGTTCGCGGACCAGGCGACGCTCGAGCGCGGACACCTCGTGGCGCCACCGCTTTTCGAGCTGAGCCGCCGCCTCGGGCAGATCGACCGCTCGTTTCCGCCAGTCGCGACCATGTCCGGGATGATTGCCGAGCTGGATCGCCGCGTCGTCCGGCCTCGATCGGTCTCCGCGGTTGGAGGCCGACCGTGAAGGTCTTCGCCTACCACGAGCACGACTCTTTTCTGCATCGGCTCAACCCGCTGACCAAGCTGGCCTACGCGGTGCTGATCATCGTCGCGCTGACCGCGATCGTCGACCCGATCACGCCGCTGGTCGCCCTGCTGCTGACCTTGCTCGCCATCGCGATCCTGGGCCGGGTGAGCCTGCTCGAGCTGCTGCGGACGCTGCTGCCGTTCGTCGTCCTTTCGTTTGGTCTGATCTGGACGACCATGGTCTTTTACGTCGCGGATCCGGCCAGCCATCCGCGCGTCGTCACGGTGATTGGACCGATCGCGTTGACCGATCAAGGGATCGCGTACGGGCTGGTCATCTTCTTCCGAACGCTTGGCTTCTTCGCGGCGTCGCTGCTCTTCGTCCTGACGACCGATCCGACCGACTTCGTCCAGGCGCTGATCCAGCGGTTGCGAGTGAGCTATCGATTTGGCTACGGCGCGCACGCCGCGTACCGTTTCGTTCCGCTCTTCGAGGGAGAGTTCGCGACGATTCGCGCGGCGCACCGGATCCGGGGCGTCCGCGACGGGGGCGGCGTGATCGCCCGCGGCCGACAATTTATCGGATATCTCGTCCCGCTGCTGGCGGGCGGGGTGAGAAAGGCCGAGCGGGTCGCGTTGGCGATGGACGCGCGGGGATTCGGCGCGTACCCTGACCGCACCTATTATCGTCGCTCGACCTTCGGCGTCCGGGATGTGGCGTTCGCCATTGGCACGATGGTCGTCTACGGCGGTCTATTATTCACTTTGCACCGGCTGGGCTGGCTGGGGGAGCTGGTGCCGCCATTCTGGGGCTAGCGCGAGGCGTGGGGAAAGCGATGATCGAGGGATAGGGGCGAAGCGATGGAAAGAACTACTCAGCGTTGGATTCTGATCCTGGCCGTGGTCGTGGTCGTTTATCTCGCGCTCGTGCTCAGTCATTGGGTGCTCGGCGCCAAGATTTTGCCCTGGTAGGTGATTTCATCTCTCTGGAGGAATGATGGCAGACAGCGTTTTGTTGAAGCCGGCCGATCATTTGCAGGAAGCGGCGATGCCGGTGTGGGAGAAGATCCTGGCGCACCCATACATCCAGGAGCTCAAAGACGGCACGCTGCCGATCGAGACGTTCCGCTTCTACGTCCAACAGGACTGGCTCTATCTCCAGGAATTCACCAGGGCGGCGGCGATTATCGCCGGTCGGTGCCCTGAGCCCGATCTGATGAAGTTTTTGCTGGCCTGGGTCGAGCCGCTGGTGAGCATGGAGTACCACTTCCATCGCAAGCACGCGGCCCAGCTCGACCTCGACTTCGAGAGTATCGACTGGCGCATGAACGAGGCCAACTGGGCGTACACCCGCCACATGCTCGCCGCGGCGCATACCGGCAGCACGATCGAGGCGCTGGCCGCGCTCTTGCCGTGCCCGTGCGTCTACGCCTACGTCGGCAAGAAGCTCACCGAAGGCCGCCGTTCCCCGAATCCGATGTACGCGGATTGGATCGACTTCTACGCGCCGGGGCCGGAGGGCTTTCGACCACGCATCGTGGCGCTGGAGGGGGTCTACAACCGTCTGGCCGCGACCGCTGACCAGGCCACCCTCGCCCGCTGCGAGCAGAACTACCTGATCAGCAGTCGATATGAATGGTGGTTCTGGGATACGGCGTACCGCCAGCGGACCTGGCCGGTGTGACCTATCGGTCCACCGATCTAGCCTCGAACCACCGGGTGAAGTCTAGAGATTCTCCCACTCCTGGCGGCTGATGCCGGCCTGGTCGAGGATACGTCGGAGGAGAGACACGTCGATATCGCCCCGGTGGGGGTTGGGGATCCGGACCCGGAGGCTTCCGCGAGCCATCTGAGAATGCCGCGCGCCCACGTAGGGGCCGGTGAATCCCAGTTGACGAAAGGCGCGGATCAGACCGTCACGGCTGATCGGGCCCAGCCCCGGCATTTACGCGACGGCCTGGTGAATGTTGATGTCGATACCGTCGACGACCGGCAGCGTGTGTTGGAGGTGAAACCCGAGGGCAACCCATTCTTCCAGGACGGACCGGAGCTCTTCCTCGCAGGCCGCGCGCGTCGTCGCATCGGCCCACACGCCCTGAAGCGGGGGAATATGGCCGTACCACGTCCCGTCGTCGAGGCGCTCGTACTCCGCATGGCGCATCGCGGTGCCGATGTATTCGGTGAGCATTCTCGCCCTTCCTACCCTGTCCCGCGCCACCATTGTAGCACTTTGGAGCCTTGCCCGGCCGATTTTCCTGGTACTTTCGGCCCATCGCGGCCAGGCGCCTGGCGGCGATTCAAGAAGGACGCGGCGACCGGCTCGCGGGGTACACGACGTTCGAGGTGAATTGCCGCGAGCGGTGGAATTGGCGTCGTGATACTGGCTATCTCGACATTCGAGCCGCTGAAGTAGCGAAGAATGTTGAGACGTCTCAGCAAAGCGTGCCATCGGTGAACCAGGCGAGAGTATTGGCTCCTCTCTCTCCCGCCGAACAACGCCAGATCGCGCGAGTGAACGTGCCATAGCTT
Organism: Chloroflexota bacterium; assembly: GCA_050695695.1. Classification (GTDB taxonomy): domain Bacteria; phylum Chloroflexota; class UBA6077; order FW602-bin22; family CADDYW01; genus JAJPKB01. The sequence goes on along the minus strand of JBOGTX010000192.1, from coordinate 2,808 downwards.
CTTTTGACGTGATGCGCTACGATACCTGGGGCAGATGCGGCCGGTGTTGGCTTGCCTTGAGGGGCGGAGGTTGCCCTCGTCGTTTGATTGGCGGGAGCATGTATGGGGCAGCCACCGTTTGCGCAAGGTCGCAACTGGCATGTGCGAGCGAGTAAGGCAAGACGATACATCGACCGCCGCGTCTGGTACGACGCCGAGACGGGATACGAATTCGAGGCGGACCCAAACCCGATGAAGGGAACGTGGCACGAAATCGATCCGCAGCGTGGCCTTTACCGGGAGGTTGACGGGGTGACCGGAAAGCCCGTCCAATGCGGTGCGGGAGAGGGCGGATGGAGAAAGCTGAATTGACGTGGCATACACCCTGCCGGTCGTGAAGCTCGGAAAGAAAGCAGGAAAACGGCAATGCTGACGGCCAAGAACCTGAGGCCCGGAACCCGGGTCTACATCCGTGAGCCGCATTTCCTCCTAACCCTGCGGTCGCACACTGGCGAGATCGTCCGGAAGGACGCGTACCTCGACGGCTACATCGTTCGATTGGACGAACCGGCAATTTACCATCATCCTGATGGGACACACGAGAACTTGCCTGAGATTCGCGAGAGCGCCGCGAATTTGGAAGCACTTTCGCCCGATTGCTAACCTTCGCGCCCTTGTCCGCCCTGGAACTGTGATTCGTCGCAACCGCTGGGCCCTAGCGCACCCCGGTGGGCTGGCGGAATCTTGCTACCAACACGGGCCGCCGAAGGGACGTATCAAAGAGCAGGCGCATCGACGTCGATGACTTCGAGGCTTGGGATGTTCTGAGCCAAAGTCGTCGCGGTGAGAGCGTTGTCCGCGATCGCCAGATCGACCTCGTCTCGATAGGCAGCGGCGTAGCGAAGCGCTGCGGCGACCTGGACGGCGAGATGAGCAGCGACCTTCGCCACATCGCCACCAAACGAACGTGCTAACCAGGCGACCTGCCAGATTGCGAGACGAGTTCCCTGGAGATACGCCTGTCGTCCCACCGCGGAATCACGGAACTCCACAAACGCAAAGTCTCGCTGCCTATGGGACTCCTCAAGAAGGAGGGCTGCCGCCTCCGATGGAGAACGCCCCAGTCGGCGCGCTGCCCGTTGGAGGCGCTCGACCTGTTCATCTTTCAGCCGCAGACTGACGACCTTACTCATACGACACACCCCATCGAAGGCAGACCGACAATGGTTACATTGTGACTATTGTCACGCGCCAATGCAAACTGGGCAACGCTGGATGACGCCGCTGCCCAGCTTGATCGTGAACGCTCAGGAAACAAACCGTACGATGCTTCGGGCGACTTCGCCGTGGCGCAGGGCGTCGAAGGCTTCGTTGATCCGCTCCAAGGGGTATTCGCGGCTGATCAGCTCGTCGAGCTTGAGCTTGCCGGCCTTGTAGAGGTCGAGCAGGCGCGGCGCGTCGAGCTTGGCGTTGCAGGAGCCGTAGAGCGAGCCGCGGATCGTCTTCTCGTCGAGCATGATCGAGGATGCGTTGATGGCGACCTCAGCGCCCATCGGCGCGACCCCGACGACGACCAGGGTGCCGCCCCGACGGATCATCTGGTACGCCTGGGCGATCGTCTTGACGTTGCCGATCACCTCGAACGCGTAGTCGGCGCCCCGGCCACCGGTCAGCTCCTTGATCGCCTCGATCGGGTCCGTCTCGCGCGCGTTGACGACGTGGGTGGCGCCGAACTGGCGCGCGTAGGCCAGCTTGTTCTCCAGCACGTCCACCGCGATGATCTTCTCGGCGCCGGCCAGCGCCCCGCCCTGGATCGCGTTGAGCCCGACCCCGCCGCAGCCGACGACGACCATGGTCGCGCCCGGCTCGACCCGCGCGGTGTTGATCACCGCCCCGACCCCGGTCATCACCGCGCAGCCGACGATCGCCGCCTTTTCGATCGGAACAGTGGGATCGATCTTCACCAGCCCCTCGCGCGGCAGCACGGTGAGCTCGCTGAAGGCCGATACCCCGGCGTGATGGTGGATCGGCTGCTCGCCGCGGCGAAAGCGGCTGGTGCCGTCGGAGAGGTTGCCCGACCAGCGAATGGCGGTGCCCATCCCGCAGAGCGCGGGGCGGCCGGACAGGCAATCGCGGCACTGGCCGCAGCTCGCGCGCCAGAGCAGGACGACGTGGTCGCCGGGTTGGAAATCCGTCACGCCATCGCCGACTTTCTCCACGATGCCGGCTCCCTCGTGCCCCAGGACGATCGGCAAAGGCGCGGTGAGGTCACCATTCATGACGTGCAGATCGCTGTGGCATACCCCGCCGGCGGCGACCCGAACCATCACCTCGCCGGCGTGGGGATTTTCGATCGTCAGGTCTTCGATCTGGATCGGCTGTCCGGCTTCGTAGAGAACGGCAGCTTTCACAGTGGTAGTCCTCCCTGCTCGGGATCGAGGATCGCCCCGGCGCGGATTGCCAGGCGACAGAACAGCCGCTGGCTGCCGCGTCGGGCGACCAGATCGACGTCTCTGAACTCGTGATCGCCCGCGACGACGTCGAAGACGGCCAGGTCGGCCTCCCGTCCAACGTCGAGCGTGCCGAGCAGATCCTCGCGGTGGATCGCCCGAGCTGGATTGATCGTGGCGCGCTCGATCACCTCGGAGAGACTCATGCCGAGGTTGAGGAACTTGGAGAGCGTCGTCGGCAGATCGAACATCGGCCCCTGCACCGCCATCTGGTGAATATCGCTGCTGATGACATCGGGCAGAATCCCCTGCTCCAGCATCGCCTCGGCCACGTCGTAGTTGAAGCTACCGGTACCGTGGCCGATATCGAGGATCAGGC